>NZ_WHJF01000022.1:0-78337 GCF_011682185.1 Massilia genomosp. 1 | reverse complement strand
CGGCCAAGGCGAATGGCCTGGAGCCTTACACGTGGCTGCGCCGGGTACTGCGCGACTTGCCGGCGGCGAAAACCGTGGATGATGTAGCGGCGCTGCTGCCGTGGAATATGAAGGATTTGCATACCCCCGATTTAACCAGCGGCGTGACTTCCTGAACAGTCTGGGGTTGATGGATCGCTTACCGCCAAAACACTGAGCGCTGCGGCGCGGCAGCAAGGACACCCACTCGACGCCGGCGCCATCGCCGCCTTCACCACTGTCTACGACGATATCGTGCGTGAAGGCGAGGAACTGAACCCTCCCAAACTCAAGCCAGACGGAAAATCCGGTCGCTGTAAACAGTCCGACGCCCACAACTTGCTGCGCCGCTTCCGGCTGCACGCCGACGCCATCTTGCGTTTCATCGCCGATCCGACCGTCCCGTTCTCGAACAATATTGCGGAACGGGCCGTCCGCATGCCCAAGGTCAAACAGAAGGTATCGGGCTGCTTCCGCACTGTTGCCGGCGCCGACAATTTCTGCACCATCCGCTCCTGCCTTGACACGCTACGCAAACAAGGTCACAGCATGTTGGACGTACTGCGCCGGGCATTTGCTGGCGATCCAATTGCGCCAGCCGCGTAGCGGCTGAACAGTTACAGTTCAGTTATGCTGAAGATCAGCGCTAATCACCTAAAAAATTTGCTAGATATTATATTAATTCGCGTGCCGAAAGATTGCCTGCTGCTTGTCCAGGCGTGCGCAGGATAACGCCCATTGAATGGTTTTTTGATAAAAATCCAGCTCTGGGCGGTAGTGTATTGATTGGCAGAGTAAGAATCGCCGGCTGACATTCCCAATATGGGTCCACACCGGGGTCAAAGCTTTAATGTGAAACATTGTGAACTCGGGGACAGGCCCTCGCACGCTCTCCTGCGGCGTCGCAGCCATTTATCGCGCGAGTTCGACGTCGCCGTCGCTTCAACGCTACAGATTGTGAAATGTTGCGAGTTAAAGCTCTGACCCCGGTGGTAGGAAAAGGTCAGGTTTTTGCGGCGGCAACAAACTCCACGAACGTGTGATCCTCGCCCGCCAGTTCTTCTTCAATGATGGGAACGATGCGCGTCCAGTCGCCTCCCGCCAGGCCGGCGCCGATCTTGGGGTAGCCGATCCGCTTGCCCTTGAATTGTTTTTTGACTTCTCTCATCACACCGGCGATGGCCGCGTAATCGGCTTTGTTGCCGTCGCCGCGCCAGTGATATTGCGTGTAGCCGTTGACGATGGTGAAAGTTCTTCCATCCCGCTGGATATGCGCCACAGAAATCGTCCCGAGTTTTGCGGCATCGCCTTTGGCGGTCGACTGGTCGGCCGCGAACGCTTCCGGAAACAGCCGTTTGATCGATAGCGCGATGCCCTTGCCCATCTGGCACTGGCAGTTGCAGCCGTGGACGATGACGTCGAACGTGCCATCGAGAGCGAGCTGGAGGAGGTCGCCGGTGATTGTTTTCATGGTTCTTCAGGTTGTCGTTGGCGCGCTTCGCGCCGGGCTGTCGATTGTAAGCCAATAGCAAACGAGAAATGTTTCGAGTCAGAGCTCTGACGCCGGTTAATCAATTTTTCAGAAGCGGAAGAAGTCGTCGATCAGGGGCCGCTTGGCCGCTTTGATGGTCAGTTCGCCCGCCGTGCCGGCGAACACCATGCAGTTTCCCGGCGTATCGCGGTTGATCACGCCGGTGCCTTGCGATACCGTGGTGTGGTCGCCGATCCGGCAGTGGCCGATGATGGCGCTGTTGGGATACAGGATCACACCTTCGCCCAGCACCGGGGCCACGCCGCGGTTCTTGCCGACCGTGGAATTTTGATACAGCACCAGATAGTTGCCGTACGTTGCCTTGGCCAAGACGATGCCGACCGAGTGCCCGATGAAAAATACCTCCGGCATGGCGATCTCGTAAAACAGGTCGATCCCGTTCAAGGCTTTATTGAGGAGGAACAGGCGCGTCGCGGCGCCCACCGCCTCCTCGCTGCGTTCTTCGCGCCAGACGGTATTGGCCAGGAAATACAAGTACAGGCAGTACTGGCTCGAATTGAGATAGTTGAATTGCCCACTTTGCCACATGCGCACCCGGTCGATGCAGTGCGCCAGCCGCTTCAGGGCCTGCGGCAGGTGGCGTTCGAGCCGGTGGCGCAGGGCGGCGCCATCACCGCTGGGGAAAAAACAGCCCAGCTGGGCGCAGGTATAGTCGAGCAGGCTGGCCTGCGTATGGTCAATCAGCCGCATGCCACGCCTCCGTGCCGAGACAGTGTTCGACGACCGCGCGCACCGGGCGCGGCCTGATCCCGAGTTGCGCCAGCCGTTCCACGGTGCAGGGCGCCGGATGTTCGCGCGCACTGTCGCGCGCCAGGCTGACCGACCAGCCGTGGCGCCGGAATACCTCCGCCAGTTCGGTGTTCGACACCTGTTCGCCGCTGGCCACGTTGACCACGCCGCTGCTGCACCGGGTCGCCATGGCGGCGAGCGCGGCGACCACGTCGTCGAGGTGGATGTAGTCGCGCACCACGCCGCCCGAGGAGTCGAGATGCAGTGTTTTGGCGCGCATGGCGCGTTGCAGCCAGTCCGACAAAAAGCCCGGCGCCCCTGGCGACCAGTCGTACACGCAGGCCAGGCGCGCGACTGCGGCGCGCCCATCTGCCGCGTGCAGGCACAGGTTTTCGCCCAGGGCTTTGGACAGATCGTACAGATGGCGCGCTTCGTGCGGATTGAGCAGCAGCGCCGCGTGTTCGTCCACCGGCACGCCCGCGTGCCGGCCCAGGCTGTCGTACAGGCGGGTGGAGGACAGGTACACCAGGTGCTCGAAGCGCGCTTCCTGCAGCACCTTCGCCAGCAGGCCGACATGGGCCTGGACCGTGTCGAAGGGGCGCAGCGCGTAGTCGGCGGTCAGGCCGGCGCAATAGATCACGCGGCCCAGCGCGCGCTGGAACAGGGCCGGATCGCCGCGCGCCGGTGCATACACGGCATGGCCGGCGGCGCGCAGGTGCTCGGCCAGGCGCCGGCCGACGAAACCGTCCGCGCCGAGTACGGTGTAGGTGGTGGCAGGCTGCGCCGTCATCTGGCTACAGGCCATCGGTCGGGTGATGCAGCGCCGGATCCTTGTGGCGCAGCAGCTTGGGGCTGACATGCTGGCAGATCTTGTAGGGCAGTCCGGCAAAGCGCGCCGAGTCCTTGACCGCCACCATGTTAAAGCCATGCGGCGGCCCTTCCAGGTACACCGCTGCGGCCGGGATCAGTTCGATCGGCTTGCCTTCCATGTCGACGTTGGAATTGAAGTCGCGCACGGCGAACACCTGGTAGCCGTGCTCCTGCAAAAAACGCACGATGTCGGTGTTTTCCAGGCCCGCGCTCCAGTCCACGTAGTCGCGGTGGACTTCGAACACGATGTCCGGCGCTTGTCCCGCCGGCAGCGCCAGATAGCTGGCCGCGCCGCGCAGGGCGCGCAATTCCGCGCCTTCGATGTCGAGCATGATCAGGTCCAGCCGGTCGATGCCGGCGCCGTCCAGATAGTCCTTCATCGTCGTGGTCCGGAAACCGCTGGCGTCGTCGCTCACTTCAGGGTGGGCAAACGAGTCGTAGCCGACCAGTTTCAAGGTGGTCGCGCTGTCGTCCCACAGGCCCTCGGGACGGGCTGCGATGTTGTCCAGGCCGTTCAGGGCGGCGTTGTGGATCAGCATGCGGCGCTGCTCGTCATTCGGCTCGAAGGCGTGCACCGTGCCCTGGTGGCGCGCGGCCTGTTGCGCCAGCAGGATCGCCTGGTCGCCGAAGTAGGCCCCGCCCACCACGATCTGGCGCGCGTTGGCGGCCAGCTCGACCAGCAGGCGCGAGGTTTGCGGCTCCCAGGCATGATCCGGCCTGGCCGGCGCCGAGAGCAGGAAGTCGCGCGCGATTTTCGAACGGTACAGGAAATCGAGGCGGGTGCCGTCGGCCAGCTCTTTCCTGACGATCTGGTCGCCGTCGTAGAGCGCGTCGACCAGAGGGCCGATCACCTCTTCGCGCACGTCGATGCCGGCGGTCGCAATCGTGCGCTCGAATTGCAGCAGGTGCTCGAGGAAGGCGTCGCGCCATGCGGGCCGGGCGGCGATCATGCCGAGCGAAGCAATCAGTTTTGTCGGGTCCATGTCGGCGTCCAATCAGGCTAGGGAGTCAGGGGCGGGCAGTTGGTGCAGCAGCGGCAGGGTGCGGTCGCGCGCGGACATGATCCGTTCGCTGCACGCCGGCCAGGGAATGTCCAGCGCCGCATCATCCCAGCGCAGGCCGCGCGCCGAGGCGGGATTGAATGGCGCGCTCATCTGGTACAGGACTTCGGTATCGGCTTGCAGGCTCTGGAAGCCGTGCGCCATGCCTGTAGGAATGTACAGCTGGCGCCGGTTCTCGGCCGACAGTTCGGTGTGGAAGGCCTTGCCATAGGTGCTTGAACCTGGCCGCAGGTCGACGATGACGTCGAACAGCGCGCCGCGCGTGACCCGCACCAGCTTGATTTCTTCATCCGGCGCGATCTGGAAGTGCAGCCCGCGCAGGGTGCCGGCCCGGGGATTCCAGGAGACGCTTTGCTGCACGAAGCGGCCCGCCAGGCCGTGCTGCGCAAATTCTTCTTCGCAGACGGTGCGCGCGAACAGGCCGCGCTCGTCCTCGACCGGGTCGATGTCGATGAGAAAGGCGCCGGCCAGCGCTGTCGGGGTCAATCGCATCAGGCCACCACGTGGATGTGCGGGTTGGCCAGCAGGAATTGCCCGCCCCAGTCGCGGATACCGGCCATCTGGTCCATCAATTCGTCCTTGATGTTCCACGGCAGGATCAACAGGTAGTCGGGACGCGTCTCGGACACGGCGTGCGGCGCGCGCACCGGGATGCGGCTGCCCGGCAGCAGCTTGCCTTGCTTGGCGGGATTGCTGTCAACCACGTAGTCGATGATGTCGGCGCCGATGCCGCAGTAATTGAGCAGGGTGTTGCCCTTGGCGGCCGCGCCGTAGGCGGCGATGGTCTTGCCCTGGTCCTTGGCGTCGATCAAAAAACGTTGCAGCGCGCGCTTGGTGGCGCGCATGCGCTCGCCAAAGCCGGTGTAGGTGTCCAGGCGCGTGAGGCCGGCCGCCTGTTCCTGTTCCAGGCAAGCGGCGACCTGCGCCGTGGCGGCGTGCGCCGCCCCGTGCAGGCAGGCATGCACGCGCAGGCTGCCGCCGTGGGTCGCCAGGTGCTCGATGTCGAACACGCGCAGGCCGGCGCGCGCGAACACGGGCATCAGGGCCGTCAGGGACAGGTACGCATAGTGTTCGTGGTAAATCGTGTCGAACTGCTGGTCGGCGATCAGGCGCAGCAGGTGGGGGAATTCCAGGGTGAGCACCGCTTGCGGCTTCATCACGGCCGGCATGGCGCCCACAAAATCGTGCAGGTCGGGTACGTGGGCCAGCACGTTGTTGCCCAGTAAAAGATCGACCTGTTCGCCCTGCGCCGCCAGCGCGCTTGCCGTGGCGCGGTTGAAGAACAGTTCGCGCGTGTCGATGCCGCGCGCGCGCGCCGCCGCCGCCGTATTGCCGCTCGGTTCGATGCCGATGCAGGCAATGCCCGCTTGCTGGAAGTATTGCAGCAGGTAGCCGTCGTTGCTGGCGATTTCCATCACGCGGCTGGCCCCGGTCAAGCCAAGCCGCGCCGTCATCTGGTCGACGTAGGCGCGCGCGTGCGCCAGCCAACTGCTCGAAAATGAGGAGAAATACACGTAGTTGGCGTGAAAATGCAGTTCGGCGCGGGTGGCGTCGGCCAGTTGCACCAGCCAGCACCGGGCGCACACCATGGCGTGCAGCGGATAGAACATCTCGCCCTCGGCGGCCTGGTCCGGCTCGACAAAGGCGTTCGACACGGGCGAGACGCCCAGGTCGGCAAAGCTGTGGTGCAGCGGTGCGCCGCAAGCGCGGCAGGAGCGGGCGGGCGTCGTCATGCGCAGAAATGCTCCAGTTGCTGTTCGGTAAAGGCGCGCATGTCGCGCGCTTCGTGCGCGGCGGCGTACCAGGCGGCCGTCTGTTCGATGCCGGTCGCCAGCGGCCAGCGCACTTGCCAGTCGAGCTCGTGGCGCGCCTTGCTTGAATCGAGGTAGAGCAGGGCGGCTTCTTTCGCGGCGTGCTGCTCGCCGTCGAGGCGCCATGCCAGTTGCGGCCAGTGCGCTTGCAAGCGTTTCAACAGGGTCGCGACCGACAGGTTGTCGGCGGCGTCGGGACCGAAGTTGTAGGCGCCGGCGCAGGCGGCGTCGCCGGCCAGCAGGCGCGCGGCCAGCAGCAGGTAGCCGTGCAGCGGTTCGAGCACGTGCTGCCACGGGCGGGTGGCGTTGGGACTCCTCACCGGCAGCGCGCCGCCTTGTTGCATGGCGCGCACGGCGTCGGGAATCAGGCGATCAAGGCTCCAGTCGCCGCCGCCGATCACGTTGCCGGCGCGCGCGGTGGCGATCAGCGGGCCCTTGTCGCTAAAGAAACTGCTGCGGTAGCTGTGCGCCACCAGTTCGGCGCCGGCCTTGCTGGCGCTGTACGGATCATGCCCGCCGAGGCGGTCGTTTTCGCGGTAGCCCCAGGGCCAGTGCTGGTTCTCGTAGCATTTGTCGGTGGTCACCACCAGCGCGGCGCGCACGCTCGGGCAGGCGCGCAGCGCTTCGAGCACGTGTACGGTGCCCATCACATTGGTCGACCAGGTCGCTACCGGGTCGGCGTAGCTGTGGCGCACCAGCGCCTGGGCCGCCAGGTGCAGCACCAGTTCGGGCGCGGCGTCGGTCATGGCGGCGCTCAGGGCGGCCTGGTCGCGCACGTCGGCGATGTGGTGGCGCGCCAGGGTGTCGCCCACGCGGGCTAAGCCGAACATGCTGGGCGTGCCGGACGGGGCCAGCGCATAGCCGGTCACGCGCGCGCCCAGCCGCGCCAAAAACAGGCACAGCCAGGCGCCCTTGAAGCCGGTGTGGCCGGTGACGAACACGCGCCGCCCCTGAAAGGCGTGCGCGAGCGCGTGCATGCCGCGCATGTCACTCATGCCCAGACCTTCCATGGCGCCGTGCCCGACTGCCACATTTCTTCGAGCATATTCTTTTCGCGCAGGGTATCCATCGGTTGCCAGAAGCCGGCGTGCTCGTACGCCATCAGCTGGTGTTGCGCGGCCAGCGCCTGCATCGGTTCGACTTCCCAGCTGCACTCGTCGCCGTCGATCAGGTCGACCACGTCCGGTTGCAGCACGAAAAAGCCGCCGTTGATCCAGCCGCCGTCGCCCTGCGGTTTTTCCATGAAGGCGGTGACGGCGTCGCCCTGGCGCACCAGCGCGCCGTAGCGTCCGGGCGGCTGCACGGCGGCCACGGTTGCCAGGCGGCCGTGGGCGCGGTGAAAGGCGATTTCGGCCGCGATGTCGATGTCGGCCACGCCGTCGCCATAGGTGAAACAGAAGGGCTGGCCCGGTTCCAGGTATTCGCGCACGCGTTTCAGGCGCCCGCCGGTGAGGGTGTCGGCGCCGGTGTCGACCAGGGTCACGCGCCACGGTTCGGCGTGCCGTTCGTGGACTTCCATGCGGTTGTTCTGCATGTCGAAGGTGACGTCCGACATGTGGAGAAAATAGTTGGAAAAGAATTCCTTGATCAGGTAACCCTTGTAGCCGACGCAGATGATGAACTCGTTCACGCCGTGGTGCGAGAACACTTTCATGATGTGCCAGAGCATGGGTTTACCGCCGATTTCGATCATCGGTTTCGGCTTCAGATGGCTTTCTTCCATGATCCGCGTGCCGAGGCCGCCGGCCAGGATGACGGCTTTCATGGCTGCGCTCCTTCGCCACTGTCGCACCCGCTGTTGCACCACTTTGCCCACATGCCCCGGTACGCATCTTCCAGGTGATGGGTGAAGCGCGCCATGTCCATCAGCGGACTGGCGCGGGTGCGCTCGCGCAGGCCGCTGCGCAGGCGGCGCAGGCGGGCCGGGTCGCGCGCGATGTCCACCGCGATGGCGATATAGGCCGCCTCGTCCTCGCCGATCAGCTCGTCCAGGCCGCCGTTGTGCAGGATCGTCACGCCCAGGCGCGAAATGAAATTGCTGCCGGCCAGGGTGACGAAAGGCACGCCCATCCACAGGGTGTCGAAGCTGGTGGTGCCGCCGTTGCACGGGAACGGGTCGAGCGCAATGTCGATCCGGTTGTACAGCACGAACTGGTTCTTGCGGGCGTTGGCGATCAGGACCAGGCGCGCCGGCTCGATGCCCAGGCGCGCAAAGCGCTGTTCGACGCCGTCGCGCATGCCGGGATTGTCCAGCCCGAGAATTTCGAGCATCAGGCGCGACCCGGGCACTTGCGCGAGAATCGCGGCCCACAGCACGATGGCCGCATCGCTCACCTTGGCGTAATTGTTGAAGCAGCCGAAGGTGATGAACCCGTTGTCCTCAAGCGGCGGATGGTCGATCACGGCCGGGCTGTTGGGGTGCGCGGCGTAGCAGCAAAACGCATCCGGCAGGCGCCACAGGGTTTCCACGTTGACGTGTTCGCTCTGGCCGGGCGGCTCGGCAAAGGCGTCGGTCAGGCGGTAATCGATGCTGGCCAGGCCGGTGGTGGACGGGTAGCCGATGTAGGTCAGCTGCACCGGCGCCGGCTTGCGGGCAAAGGCCAGCAGGCGGTTGCCGGACGTGTGGCCGGCCAGGTCGACCAGGATGTCGATGCCGTCGGCGTGGATGCGCTCGGCCAGCTGCTGGTCGGACATGTTGCGGCACGGTATCCAGTGGTCGGCGTCGGCCCGGATGCGCGCCGTGAAGTCGTCGTTGACGACGTGGCTGTAGTAGCAGTACACCTCGACCTGGGACTTGTCGTGGCGCGCCAGGATCGGTTCGATGAAGAAGGCCACCGCGTGGCGCCGGAAGTCGGGCGAAACGTAGCCGATTTTCAGGCGTTTG
The DNA here is from genome assembly GCF_011682185.1 of Massilia genomosp. 1. Classification (NCBI taxonomy): domain Bacteria; kingdom Pseudomonadati; phylum Pseudomonadota; class Betaproteobacteria; order Burkholderiales; family Oxalobacteraceae; genus Massilia; species Massilia genomosp. 1. Next base: position 69,412 of record NZ_WHJF01000022.1, on the reverse strand, counting down.
GCGGGCTCGCGCCCGGGCGCATGGATGAAGCGCTGCGGCGCCAGCGCTGGCTCGAACTGGGCGGCGAAGCGCAGGTGTAGCTGAAACAATTGTTCCTGGGTGATGCCGGCCGCGTACTGCATCGACAGCAGCAGGTTGTTGTGAGCCTCTGCGTAGCCGGGCGAGAGCGCGATGGCTTGCTCGAACATCTGGCGCGATGCGTCCGGCTTGCCCTGGCTTTTCAAGGTGGTGCCGAGGTTGTTGAACGCTTCGGCAAAGCCCGGACGCAAGCCGATCGCGGTCTCGAAGCAGATGGCGGCCTCGTCGTAGCGGCCGAGGTCGTTCTTGGCCACGCCAAGGTTGTTGTAGGCTTGCGCAAACCCGGGATCGCGCACGATCGCCTGTTCGAAGCAGGTCACCGCCTCGGGCAGGCGGTCCATGTTGGCGTAGGCCACGCCCAGGTTGAAGTGGGCGGAGGCGCTGTCGGGCCACAGGGCCAGGGTTTTTTCGCACCAGCCCAGGGCTTGCACGTGGCGCTGGAGTTCGGCGTTGGTGAGCGCCAGCATGGCGTACGGCTCGGCATAGCCGGGTTGCAGATGCACGGCGTTGGCGAAGCAGACCAGCGCTTCTTCGTGCCGGTAGTCGGCCTTGTAGGCGACCCCGAGGTTGCAATAGGCTTCGACGTAGCCGGGCGAGACGGTCACCGCATGCTGGAAACAGTCGATCGCCTCGGCGCCCTGGTCCTGGTCGAGCAGGGCGCCGCCCAGGTTGTTGAGCGCTTCGGCAAAGTCGGGCGCCAGCGCCAGCGCGGCCCGGTAGGCGGCAATCGCCGCCTCCAGCCGGTCCAGTTCCTTGAGCGCGATGCCCATGTTGTTCCAGGCCTGGGCCAGGCGCGGATCGATCTCGAGCGCACGCTGGTAGCACGCCAGGGCCTCGTCCGGCGCACCCTGCTGCTGGCGCGTGACGCCCAGGTTGTAGTGGGCCGCGGCCAGGTCCGGCCGCAGCGCCAGCGCGGCCTCGACATGCGCGGCCGACAGCGCCCATTGTCCTTGCTGCTGGTACAGCGAGCCCAGGTTGTTGTGCACTTCGGCAAAGCCGGGCTGGAGTTCGAGCGCCTTGACGTAGCAAACCTGGGCTTCGTCCAGGTTGCCCATCAGTTTCAGGGTGTCGCCCAGGTTGCTGTAGGCCTCGGCATGCTCGGGCTGCAGCGCCAGCACCGCCAGGTAGCTGGAGAGGGCGTCGGGCAGGCGGCCGTCGTCGCGCAGGGCGTGCCCGAGCAGGAGCTGGGCCTCGATATTGTCCGGCTGCCCTTGCAGCAGGCGCGCGTAGCTCGCTTGCAGCGCGGGCAGCAGGCCCAGGGCGCGGTAGCTGGCGTCGAGCGCGATGTAATACGGCGCGCGCCCCGGCTCCTGGTCGATCGCGCGTTGCAGCGCGTCGATGGCGTCGGCGTGGCGGGCGTCTTGCTGGTACAGCAGGGCCAGCAGGTGCAGGGCTTCGGCTTTGCCGTCGAGCTTGCGGTACAGCGCTTCCGCCTGCTCCAGCCGCCCCGCCCGGTGATGCTCCATGGCGATGGCGAGGGGGGAGGGCGGAGCGTAGGAAGCGGGTTTTTTCATGGGCGTGCTCAGTTCCTCGATCAGGCAAGGGTCAGTCGGCCACCACGACCCGGTTCTTGCCGGTTTGCTTGGCCTGGTACATGGCTTTGTCGGCGCGCCGCACCAGGCTGGCCTGGTCTTCGTTGGGGCTGCGCAGGGCGACGCCGGCGGAAAAGGTGATCAGCACTTTTTCATTATCGTGCAGGAAAAAATGCTTGGTCAGGTCGCGTTGCAGGCGGGTCATGGTCAGCGAGGCCGCTTCGACCGTGGTTTCCGGCAGCAGGATCAAGAATTCCTCGCCGCCGAAGCGGGCGATCACATCCATCGAGCGGATGGTTTCCTTGACAATCTTGACCAGGTGCTTGAGCGCGTTGTCGCCGGCCAGGTGGCCGTAGGTATCGTTGAGGCGCTTGAAGTCGTCCAGGTCGAGCATGGCGATGCACAGCGGGGTGCCGCGGCGGTCCGAGCGCGCTGTTTCGCGTTCGAAAATATCGTCCAGGCCGCGCCGGTTCAGGCTGCCCGTCAACTGGTCTTCGCGCACCAGTTCGCTCATGTGCTGGAGCTTCGCTTCCAGGGTGTGGATGCGCTGCTCGGCTTCCTGCACTTCCTGGCGCGCCAGCACCATGCGGTCGCGCGACTTGAGCGCTTCGCTCTGCACCAGGCGCGTTTCGCGCAGCACTTCTTCGAGGATGATGTTCAGTTCGGCAATATTGTCGGTGTGGCTGATCTTTTCGGAAAAGCTGCCGATCTTTTCGTGGAAGTCGCCGGTCGTGGTGGCCACGGAACTCAAGCGGTCGATGAAGGTGAGCATCATGTTCTTGACCGTCAGCTTGACGTCCGACAGGCTGTGCTTGAGCTGGCTCTGCTTGTAGATGACTTCCTTCAGGCTGCGGGTGGCGTCTTCCAGCGCGCGCTGGTCGATCGGGCCGGCAATGAGTTCCTGCACCGAATCGATCTGGCCGCGCAGCCAGCTATCGTCATCGAGCAGTTCGGTGACGTTTTCCAGCAGCAGCTTGAACAGGCGCAGCAGCAATTCCTGCTGTTCGCCGACGTCGCCGCTTTTCACATCGATCTGGTAACACAATTGCTTGAGGCGCACGCTGACATCGTTCAGGGCGTCTTCGCTGGTGGCCACCTTGACGGCGGCGCCGAGCGCTTCGGCTTCGACCATCAGGGCCGGGGCGTCGGCCAGCAGCGAGGCGACCGCGACGCTCAGGGTGCGGCTGAGCAGGTCGCGCAAGACCTTGGCGTCGGGCGCGTCGGACAGGGCCGAGAGCGAGGCCAGCTCGATGCCGCCGCCCTTGCGGAAGTGTTTCTCGACCAACTGGTTCAGGTTGCGCGCATAGCCATCCCAGTCGCGCGTCTTGACGGCGCGCGCGAAGCGGCGGCCGAAGTCGGCCAGTTCGCCCGGCGTTTCGCTCAGCTTGCTGGCGAAGTCGCCCAGCACGTTTTCGGCCCCAGCGTCGGGCGCGGCCTCGGGGGCGGCGGCCTCGGGCGCGGGCGCCGGGGCGGCGGCGATGCCGGCGATCTCGTGATAGATTTCGCGGTAGGCTTCCGGGGTCGGCGCGATGCGGCGCGTGGCCAGGCGACGGAAGGCTTCGCGCGCAATATCAGCCGGATTTTGCGCGGCGGGATTCTGGGCGGCGGTGGGCGGAATTGTAGCCATGTAGAACAGTGCCTCGGTCAGGTTCGGCGATGATGTGCCAATGATAAGCTTGTTTGTTTCCTGCCATCTCAGAAAAAGAGCGGATAAAGCATCTTACTCCAGAGCATTAAGCTGGCGCGCGGCGCTGGAAAATACTTATTCGATCAGCTGGTTTTTGATCGCATAGTGCGTCAATTCGGCACTGTTTTTCAGTTTCATCTTGACAAGCAGGCGCGAGCGGTATTCGCTGATGGTCTTTACCGACAGCGACAATTCCTTGGCGATCGCGCCCACCGTCTTGCCCGAGGCGATCATGGTCAGGGTCTGGTACTCGCGGTCGGACAAGGTGTCGTGCAGCGGCGTGTCGTGGTTTTCGCCGAGCGCGCTGGCCAGTTCCTGGGCCAGCGCCGCGCTGACGTACTTTTGCCCGGCGGCGACCTGGCGGATGGCCGTGACCAGTTCGCGCGGGGCGCTCTGCTTGGTCAGGTAGCCGGCCGCGCCGGCCTTGAGCGAGCGGATCGCGTACTGGTCTTCGCGGTGCATCGACAGCATCAGCACGGCCAGTTCGGGATGCTCCTTCTTGACCAGCTTGAGCACCTCGATGCCGCTGCGGTCGGGCAGGGAGATATCGAGCAGCATCACGTGGCATTTGGCCTTGCGGATATGCTTGATCGCGTCGACCCCATCCTCGGCCTCGCCGGCGACGATGATGTCGGGCGACTCGGCCAGGATTTGTTTCAAGCCTTCGCGCACGATCGCGTGATCGTCGGCGATGAATACCCGGATGATGGCTTTGTCGGTCATGGTGCTTCTGGTTCGCTTACGTGGTCGGTGTCGGTGTCGCCCGCTGCGGCGGCGCGGGCGCTCTCATCCGCCATTATCGTCGCTTTGGCCGAACTGAGCCTGATTTTGATGGTCACCACCGTGCCGCCGCCGGGGGCGTGCGCCAGGGCCATGGTGCCGCCCAGCGCCTGGGCCCGTTCGCTCATGCCGCGCAGGCCGAACGATTGCGGCTTGTGGCGGTCGGCCTGGGCGATGCCGGCGCCGTTGTCGGCGATCGTCAAGACAATGTGCTGGCGCAGCAATTGCAGGCGCACGGCAACCCGGCTGGCGTGCGCATGCTTGGCGATATTGGTCAGCGCTTCCTGGAAAATGCGGAACAGCGCCGTCGCATGGTCCAGGTGCAGGTCGATCTCCTTGTCGGTACAGGCAAAGCTGCAGGCGATGCCGTTCTGCTTTTCGAATTCCTTGATCTGCCATTCGAGCGCGGCGACGATGCCGAAGTCGAGCATCGAGGGGCGCAGGTCGAGCGAAATGCGGTGCACCGCGTCGATGGTGCGGTCGACCAGGGCCTCGACATAGGCGGCCCGCTCGGCCAGCTGCGGCTGGTCGGGCGGCAGGCGCTGGGTCAGCATCATCAGGGCCATCTTGATGGCGGTCAGGTTGCCGCCCAGGTCATCGTGGATTTCGCGCGCGATGCGGGTGCGCTCCTGTTCCTTGACATGCTCCATGTGCGCGGCCAGCTCGGCCAGGCGGGCGCGCGAACGGGTCACTTCCAGCTGTTCGAGCTTGCTGGCAGTGATGTTGGTCATTACCCCTTCCCAGTGGACGCTGCCGGGATGGTCGGCCATGGCGCGCGGGGACGAGCGCAGGTTGATCCATTTCTGGTCCTTGTATTCGTGGATCCAGACCCGCCCTTCCCAGTTCCAGCCCGACAGGCTGGCGGCCGAGGCATGCATGGCGTCGAGATAGCTCTTGCGGTCTTCCGGCACGATCAGCTCGATGAAGCGCTGCGGTTCGGCCTGCAGTTCGGCGGCGGACAGGCCGAGCAGGGCGGCGCAACCGTCGCTGACGTAGGTAAACGCCACGCGGCCGTCCGCATGCAGCTCGAACTGGTACACCAGCGCCGGGGTGTTGCTGACGAACGCTTTCATGGCGTGGGCGATGGTGGGTGGAACGGGGCTCATCTGGGCTCGGCACAGGAAACAATGCCTGGAATCATACGGGAAAATGGCCCAGGCCGGCAGCGTGTACGCGCGCGTCGCGCTTCGGTACAATATGTCCATGAAAAAGACCCTGTCCGCCCTGCTGCTGTGCCTGTCCGTCCAGTTGTGCCAGGCGGCCGATCCACGGTACACCGTGGTGACGGTCGACCCGGCGCGGCAAGACCTGCGCCTGTTCCTCAACGACGAGGCCGGCCAGCCCTTCCAGGGCTTCGCCCGCCTGCAAGCATGGCTGCGGGGGCGCAAGCAGCGCCTGGTGTTTGCCGTCAACGCCGGCATGTACCATCCGGGGTTTGCCCCGGTGGGCTTGCATGTGGAAAATGGCAAGCAACTGGCGCCGCTCAACCTGGATGAGGGCAAGGGCAATTTCTTCTTGAAGCCGAACGGGGTGTTCGTGCTGGGCAAGGGCGGGCCGGCGGTGCTCGAGTCGTCCGCGTATCCATCGTACGCGGCCCAGGCCGTGGAGGTGCGCCTGGCGACCCAGTCCGGTCCGATGCTGGTGATCGACGGCCAACTGCATCCGCGCTTCGACCCGGCATCGCCGTCGCGCTACGTGCGCAACGGCGTCGGCGTGGTCGATGGCAAGGCGATTTTTGTGATCAGCAACGTGCCGGTCACCTTCCACGAATTCGCCACTTACTTCCGCGACACTTTGCATTGCAAGAATGCACTCTACCTGGACGGCTCGATCTCGAGCCTGTTTTCGAGCGCACTCGGGCGCGCCGACGGCGCCGCGCCGCTGGGACCGATACTGGGCGTGCTCGAGTAAGCGTGCCGGCGTAACGATACCGGGCGGGCGCGGGGCCGGAAAATCAGGCCTGGCGTGTCTGGCGCGACTGCTCGCGCCGCTTCCCGCGCGCGACGCCGCCGAGCACCAGCAGGCCGGCCAGCAGCATGCCATACGTCTCCGGTTCAGGCACCGGCGAGGTGCTCTGATCGGTGTAGAAGGAGGCCGAGGTGCTGGCCGCGAGCACGCCAGTCCCGATCGCCGCTCCCGTATCGAGCACGCCATACAGCAGTTCGCTGCGCGCCCCCGCGTTGGTCGACAGGGTGGTGAGGAACGATTCGTAGCCCCTGACCCCATCGATGGTGGTTTCGAAACCGCCCCCCAGGGTGGCGCCTGCGGTCGTGTCCTTGATCCCGTTGTCCTGCACGAAGACCTCGGCCTCGGCCGAGAACAGCAGCCGGGTCGAGGGCGACAAGGTGAAGTGCAGCCTCTGGTTGGTGGAGACGAACGAGGCCCACACGGGGAGGGACGTGTTGATATGCATGTCGGAACGCGTGCTGGCCGGCCCGTTGTGCGTGCTGGCGCCGCCATAGGTGAACGGCTTGTTGACGGTTTCGAAGCCATTCGAATAACCGGTCTCGTCGATGCCGGGGTCGGAGGAGAAGAAGCTGAGGTAGCCGCTGGCGCTGGTGCTGAAGAAGTCGATGCTCGGGCTGATGTTGTCGGTCAGGTCGAGGTCGATCAGCTGGAACTGGATGTTTTTCAGGCTGGCGGAAGCGTTGCCATTCGCGGCATGGGCCGGTGCGCAGGCCAGCAGGCCGGCGGCCAGCAGGCCGGCGACGATCTTGAGTGGATGGGCAAGCATGGGATTCTTTCGATGAGGATGGCGCTTCTCGGCCGTGGCGGCCGGGTCGGAATGGTTGGGACGGCGCCGCTTCATGCGGCCGGGGTCGCGGCGGCCTTGCGACGGCGGCGCGCCACGGCGCCCACCACGGCGGCGCCGGCCAGCAGCATGGCGTAGGTGGACGGTTCCGGAACCGGCGGGGTCACTCCCATCAAGCTGGTGTAGGCGTTGAACGAGAATTGGCCGTTGCGTTGCGTGGCATCCGATCTCAGCGAGCCGTACAGATTGATGGTGGCCGAGGCATTTCTGTTAATGACCTCGTAGGACTTGTCGAATTGTCTATACTCCTCGCCATTCGCGTCCAAAAGATACGCCCGCATAGCGATACGACTCTCACTTCCCTCCAAGCCGCCATCACGTTGCTGCGCGATCTTGCCGACGGCGGTGAAGATCAACTCGGTATTCGGGCTCAGGATGAACTCGCCGACGCGCTTGCCCTCGTTGCGGTATTCGTGTCGAAGCTTGTCCACAGGCAGGGAATGGTTGAGGCTGGCGTGCGAGAGCAGGGCGGTATCGGACAGCGTGCCGCCAGCCGCGCCGAACTGCGTCACGATCGAGGTCGTTCCCGATGCGCTGATTTGCTCGGTTTGCCCGTCGCCGGTGGTCGACAGCCAACGGGTGTCGACGCCGAAGGTGATCGAGGGATCGATGCCATCGTTCAGGTCGAGGTCGACAAGGCGGTACTGGAATTGCGCGATGCTGGCGCTCGCGGTGCTGGTGTTGGCCTGGGCGGGTACCCAGGCGGCGGCCAGCGCGGCCAGTGCGCACAGGGTGCGTTTGTTGAAATGCGGGTGCATGCGTGCCTTTGGACGTTTGGCTGCCGACGATCAGCAGAATGTTAACCAGAGTACACGACATTTTAGCAGTTTCGGATGTCTTTTGTGTAACAGTGCATGCGTGCCATGCCTCGCGCGGCGGGCCCGGCAATCAGGCCATGCGTGCCATGCCGCGCAGGCTCCTAGCCACCCAGCAAGCGCACTTCGAAGCCGCAGCCCTGGCCGGCCAGGCCGGCGACGATCCGGACCTCGCCCCGCATGCGGGCGGCGGCTTGCCTGACGATCGCCAGGCCCAGGCCGGAGCCTGGGGCGTCGTGTCCGCGCCCCCGGTAAAAGCGTTCGAAAATGTGCTGGCGCTGGTCTGGCGCAATGCCGGGCCCGTCGTCGGCGATCGACAGCACCAGGTCGGCGCCGTCGCGCCGCAGGCTGACCCGCACGCAGCCGCCGGGCGGCACATAGCGCAGGCTGTTATCGAGCAGGTTGCTGACGATCGAGTGAAAAGCGGCCACCTCCACCGGCCAGTCCAGCTGGTCGGGCGCATCGAGCGACAGGTCCATGCGGCGCGCCAGGGCGAGCCGCATTTGCTGCGCCAGCAACTGGCGCACGCAGCCGGCCACGTCGACTGTCTCGATGGTCGCGGGGGCCATCTGGTCGAGCGTGGCCAGTTCGAGTAACTGGCCGGTCAGGTGCGAGGCGCGCGCAATGGCCAGGTTCAGATGCTCCTGCGCCAGCTGGCGCGCGGCCGGGTCGGCCGCGCGCGCAATCACATGCGCCTGGGTCGAAATCACCGCCATCGGCGTGCGCAGTTCGTGCGCCGCATCCTCGATGAAGGCGCGTTCGCGCTGCGCCTTGCCGCGCAAGCTGGCCAGCAGTTCGTCGAAGGCCGCCACCAGCGGGCGCAACTCGCTGTATTTCGGGTCCATGCCGATCGGCGAGAGGTCCTCGCGCCGGCGGGCGGCGACGCGCTCGGCCAGCAGCCGCAAGGGACGCAAGCCCTGATGCACGGCCAGCCACAAGGGCAACAAGACGCAGGGCAGGGAAATGAGCAGGTAGGGAATGAGGCCGCGTCCCAGGCCGCCCAAGGTGGCCGTGCGCGCCGGTTTGGGTTCGGCGATGCGCAGCGACCAGGCGGGCGTGGCACGCTGATACACCCAGAAGGCGCCGTCCGCGCCGGCTGGCGGCGCCGGGCTGGCCTGGGCGAGCGAGGAATAGATCAGGCGGCCCCGCTGGTCGCGCAGCTCGAACACCAGCTCGCCCGGCAATTGCTTCGCATCGTGGCGCAACAGGTTGAGCCAGGTCGCGGTGGTGGCGAGCGCCGTCGTCACCTGTTCCGGGCGCTCGAGCCTGGCGAGGGCCGTGTAGAGCGCGTCGCCGATCTTGTGGACGCCCGAATGTTGCTCGGTTTCTTGCTTGAACTGGAGGTATTCATAGGCCAGCAGCATGCACCACACCAGCAGGAAGGCCATGCCGAGTGCGAGCAGCACGCGCCGCACCAGGGTCGGACGCGGCCAGGCCCTCATGGCACCAGCACGTAGCCGATACCGCGCGCGGTGTGGATGCGCTCGGCGCCGATCTTGCGGCGCAAGTTAGAAATATGTACTTCAATCGCGGCGAAATCGACCGGTTCGCCGAGCGGCTCGAGCCGTTGCGACAAGGCGCCCTTGGCCACCACCGCGCCCGGTTCGCGCGCCAGTTCCAGCAACAGCTGGAATTCGCGCGGCGACAACTTGAGCGCTTGCCCGCCGAGCTGCGCCAGATGACGGCGCGGCTCGATCGTCAGCGCGCCCACCACCCATTGCTCGCTGGCCTGGCGCGCATAGCGCCGCAAGACCGCGCGCAGGCGCGAGATCAGCTCTTCGGTGGCGAACGGCTTGACGATGACATCATCGGCGCCGCCGTCCAGGCCGGCGAGCCGGTCTTCCAGCCCGGAGCGCGCCGTCATCACAATCACCGGCACCGCGTTGGCGGCCCGGCGCCAGCGCGCCAGCAAGTCGAAACCGCAGCCATCGGGCAAGGTCAGGTCGAGCAGTACGCAGTCAAACGCCGTGTCGTGAAAACAGCGCGGCGCGTCGCCGGCGCGGCGTAGCCATTCGCTGCTGATGCCTTCGGCCTTGAGGGCGCCTTGCAGGGCGCGCCCAAAGTCCAGATCGTCTTCAATGAGGAGTAGATGCATGGGCCGATTATACCGAGCTCAACCTTAACGCCAGCCAAAGGCCGCCGCGGCGCCGGTCTTTGGCAAAGCCGAAGGTTGGCGTTTGCATAATGCCGTTGCCGCCTGCATCGCCAGGCGCACATTTGACCTGGCAACCATGTTTGATCACTTACCGGAGGCACGATGCCACACGCAACCCCCTTGACCCGTTTTTCGCTACCCCGCCTGCTCCCCTGCGCCGCGCTGGCCATCCTGCTGGCAGGCTGCGGTGGTGCTTCTTCCCCGCCAGCACAGCCTTCCCAGCCCAGCAGGGACGACAACGCGGGCGGGCGCGGCGCGCTGCTGCGCAATTCGCCGACGCGCCTGCTGTCGCTGGACGTGGCCGGCGTCGGCGCGCAGCTCAACAAATTCGGCTCGCAATTGCTGGTGGTGGCCGGCGCACCCAAGTGCGGCATCGATTTTTTGCAGATTGCGTACAACACGGTGGGGGCGGCGGGCGAGGCGACCACGGCATCGGCCGCGCTGATGGTGCCGAGCGGTGCCGATCCGGCCTGCGCCGGCGCCCGTCCGCTGGTGCTGTACGGGCATGGCAGTTCCTTCCAGCGCAAGCTGAACATGGCCGCCATCGCCGACCCGGACAACGAGGGCGCGGGCCGGGCCAGCACGCCGGCGGCGCTGTATGCGGCCCAGGGCTACATCGTGGTCGCCCCCAACTATGCCGGCTACGACAGCTCGGCCTTGAACTACCATCCGCACCATATTGCCGAGCAGCAGTCGAAAGACATGATCGACGCGCTGGCAGCGGCGCGCACGGCGCTGGCAGGGCTGCCCCGTCCGGTAGCGGAGAATGGCAAGCTGTTTATCACTGGCTATTCCGAAGGGGGCTACGTTGCCATGGCAACCCACCGCGCCATGCAGGCGGCCGCCATCGAGGTGACCGCATCGGCGCCGCAAAGCGGCAGCTATGCCGAGAGCCTGGACTACGAGGCGCTGGCGACGCCCGGCCTGCTCGACCAGCCCGGCGCGTTTTCTTTCTCGACCCAGCTCCAGCTGGTGATGCAGATAACGGCCTGGCAAAAAGCCTACGGCAATCTGTATGCGGCGCCGGCCGAGGTGTATTCCCCGACCTACGCCGGGGCGATGGAAACCCTGTTGCCATCGAGCAGGATGTGGACGACGCTGGTGGCCGATGGCAAATTTCCGACGTATTTCCTGAGTACGGAGATGGCCAATTATGCCGGCCTCGATGACGCGCGCAAGGCGCAATTCGGCACCCCGGCGCAAAGCCTGATGAACGCCGGCTACCTGGGCCGCGTGCTGGCCGATATCGCGGCCCATCCTTGCCCGGTGACGTCGGCGTTGGCGCCGCTGGCCTGCACGCCGGCCAATCCGATGCGCGCCGCCTGGCTCAAGAACGACTTGCGCAGCTGGACGCCGACGGCGCCGATGTTGCTGTGTGGCGGCAACGGCGATCCGGAAGTCGGCTTCGACCATGCGCGCCTGACGCACGCCTATTTCAAGGCGCACGGCGGCACGGCGCAGCTGCTCGACGTCGATTCGCCGGCTGGCGCGAACGATCCGTATGCGCGCCCGAAAAATATCTTTGCCGCCATCAAACAGGCGGTCATCGACAGCGGCGGCGATCCGGGCACGGCCGACAATTACCATGGTTTCATGGCCAACGTGGCGTGCGAAGTGGCGGCGCGCGATTTCTTCAGCCGCTTCTAGCATGATGCCCGCCCGCGTGCGGCAAACTGTCTCGTTCGGGCGTCTCGTTTTGTCGCATTCTGTCTGCTTTTGTCTCATTTTCCCTTGCTCCTTGCTCGCCGAAAAAACCAGACAAAACGAGGCAAGATGAGATAGCCAAACGAGACAGTTTGCCGCAGGCAGGCGTACCGGCCACGGCGCGCATCCCCGGCAATTTTCAGCTGTACGCTGGCAAGGGGGGACGCGCGCCCCCCGTCCGTTCAAGCCTGGCGTGCTTTCCTGCGCGCCGCGCCGATCACCAGCAGGCCGGCCGCCAGCATCGCGTAGCTCGCCGGTTCAGGTACCGGCGACGCCAGCGGCGCCATGCTCAAGGAGTTAATGAAACGCGCCGTGGTGCTGGCGGTCAGGGTGCCGCGGCCGATCGACGCCCCCGTGTCCATCGAGCCGAACAGGAATCGGCTGCGCTCGCCTTTGGTGTTGCGCAGCGTCATGCTGACGGTCTCGTTGCCGACTACTCCATTGATCAGCATATCCATACTGGCCCCCAGGGTGGCGCTCGACCATGCCAGCATGATGCCTTCATTGTCCAGCACCGTATCGGCTTGTGCCGAGAACGACAGCCGGGTCGATGGCGACAGGACGAAGCTCATCGTCTGCGAGGCGGTGGCGGTCGCGTTCAGGTTCGCTTCGACCACGTCCGCCTGCGCGCCGACCTGCACGCTGGTGGGGGTGGCGCTGGCGCTGACCGTCGCATCCGGAACGCTCCGGCTGATGCTCTTGAAACCCGACGAACTGCCCTGGGCGTTGTCGCTGCCGCTGCGGATGAGGACCGATTCGCTGGCGCTCTTGCGCGAAAACGTGATGCTCGGCGTGATATTGTCGGTCAGGTCGAGGTCGATCAGTTCGAACTGGATATTGCTCAGGCTGGCAGTAGCCTTGCCTTGACCCGCATGGGCCGGTGCGTACGCCAACATGCCGGCGGTAAACAGGGCGGCGGCGATCGTGCATGGATGGGAAAACATAGCGGTCTTTCTGTATGGAAGGCGATGCCCGGTCGCGGCGAGCGGGCGTGAATGTTGCGTGGCGCTGGCGCTCACGCGGCGTTGCGGGCAGGTGTACGGCGTCGGCGGCGTGCCACGGCGCCCACTAAAACTGTGCCAGCGAGCAGCATTGCATAGACCGACGGTTCGGGTACGCTACTGATCTGCCCGGCAAGCGTCGCTTGCGTCACCACGTCGAAATTGCCGCTGCGTACAAATTCGTCCGTGCTCAGCGATGCGTACATGCGCAGCGTGGTCGAGCCGGCATCGGTCTGGTAGCTTTTGCTGAACGAATCGACCCAGTCGCCGGATTCGTCCAGCAACTTGCCGCGCATGCCGATGCGGGCGACCGAGGAGTCGAACACACCCAGGCGGTTGTCGGACACGCTGCCCAGCGCGGTAATGATCATTTGGGTATGGGGACTGAGGGTGAAATGCGTGATGCGGTAACTGTTCGTGCTGTACTGGTGGGACTTGCCATCCTTGACGGCCGGATGATTGACACTGGCCGAGGACGACAGGGCGCTGTCGGAAGCGCTGCCGCCGGTCGCTCCGAAGCTGGTCGTGATCGAAGTCTTGCCCTGTACCGTGTAGACCTGGCGCTGAGCGTCCCCGACAGAGTCGACGCCCCAGGACTGCTGGGTGAAGAAGAGGGAGGGAGTCACGCCATCGGTCAAGTCCAGGTCGACCAGTTCGATATGGAATTGTTCGATGCTGGCTTTCGCCGTGCTGGTCGCCGCATGGGCGGACGAGCACATGGCGGCCAGGGCGCTCAGTGCATAAAGGGACATTTTATCGAGGTGCAGATGCATGGCTGCCTTATGAGAAATTGACTGAGGAATTGAGACAAACTGTTGATCAGAATACATGACATTTAATACATAGTGATATGTCAATGTGTTTTGGATGCCAAGCGAGGGCAATAACTGTTGCAAAATGGTGCGATCGGGAGGGCGCGGCGGCGGCTGAGGCATGGCCGCACGGCACGAGCGCTGTGGATATGGGGGGGGGCAACACCGGCAGCAGCGCACCGGCCAGGGAGTTGTCAGGCAGTTGTGAGGGAGTTAACGGCGCCGCGCGCGCCACATGGCCACGAAACGGCGCAGGATGCGGGTCGGGCGCAGGCTGTGGCGTCCGCCCCTGGAGCGCCGGCGCCAGGCGGTAAGGGCCCGGCGCAGGCGCGCGCGCAGGCCCAGCACGCTGCGGCTGGTGCGCCGGTAGGCCAGGGTGCGCTTGAGGGCGCCCACCCATTTATCCTTGAAAGCCATGAACACGCCATGCCAGCGCGCGAACCAGGCCAGGGTCAGCAGGCTGGGCAGGGTTAGCGCATACAGCCGCGTGACCGCCGCCGCGCCGCCGATCTTGGCCAGCACCATCGCCAGTACCCCGCTCACCACGTGGCCGTTGGCAATCGCAAGCAGGGCCAGCAATTTCACCGGAAACAGCAGGATGGCGGGCAGCACGAAGGCGCACAGGGCCGCGTACGGCGGCAGCGCCCGGATGCGCGCATCGAGCCCGCGCACCAGCGGCCAGCGCGCGATGGCGGCGCCGAGGCGCTTGCCGGTGTTCCACAGCCATTCTTCCAGCAGCAGGATCAGCGCCGCCAGGTACAGCAATGGTGCAAGCAGGCGCGAGCGGGTGCGCGTGGGTCGAGTCATGGTCCTCCCTGTGATGGTTCATGATACGTGAAAAGGATGGGCGTCCCCGAAAAGGTATCGCCCGGACAGGATGCGCGTGGGCCATTACAATGGAACGCATGAATAAAGCATTTGTCAAAGAATCCGATCACGACGACGAGGAAGCCATTGCGCTTGCGCAAGCCATTCCTGCGGGCGCCAAGAATTACATCACGCCGGTCGGCTACCAGCGCATCAAGGATGAGCTGCTGCAACTGATCGACGTCGAGCGGCCCGAGGTGGTCAAGGTGGTGCATTGGGCCGCCTCCAACGGCGACCGCTCCGAAAACGGCGACTACATCTACGGCAAGCGGCGCCTGCGCCAGATCGACGGGCGCATCCGCTTCCTGACCAAGCGCATGGATTCGGCCGCCGTGGTCGATCCGAGCGTGCAATTCGGCAACGACCAGGTCTTTTTCGGCGCCACCGTCACTTACTGCAACAGCGCGGGCGAGGAACACACGGTCACCATCGTCGGCATCGACGAGCTCGACCCGCTGAACGGCAAGATCAGCTGGGTCTCGCCGGTGGCGCGCGCGCTGACCAAGGCGCGCGAAGGCGACCTGATCACCCTGCAAACGCCGCTCGGCCCCGATGAGCTCGAAGTGCTCAGCGTGCATTATCCGGCGCCTGTCGCGGACTGATTTTTCATTTTAGCGAGTTGCCGATGTCGATTTCCCATGCCACTTTCAACCACGCACTGCGCATACCGCTGGCCGCCGAAGTCCATTCGCGCCCCTCGCTGCGCCTGAACGGCCCCGAAACGCTGACCCACCTGGCGGTGTATGCGCGCCACCAGGACGATGCCGGGGCGCACCAGCTGACCTCGCAAAACCAGTTGCTGGCCGGCCTGTGCCAGCATTTCGGGGTGGCGCCGCCGCATCCGGAAGCGCGCTATTTCTTCCACGATTTCGGCAGTTTTCGCCTGCAATGGGAGTCGCACACCGAGTTTTCGACCTACACCTTTGCCGAACAGCGCGCCCATCCGGTCGCGCCCGAGCACGCGTTCGAGCAGGTGCCGCTGCGGCATGTTCCCGATGAGTGGCTGCTGGCGCTGGAAGGCAAGGTCATGGCCGCCACCCACGTTACCTTGCAGCAGGTGAGCGCCTCGCTGACCGAGATGCGCCATGTATTTGCCGGCAACCTGCTGGTCGGCAGCGACAGCCAGAATTTCGCCAAGGTGTGGACCGATTTCGCGATTGCGCCGGACGGTTTCGGCCGGGTCGTCATCCAGGACCTGGGCATGCAGTACCAGCAGGCCGGACGCCTGGTGCAGCGGGTGCTGGAAATCGAAACCTACCGCATGATGGCGCTGCTGGGCTTGCCGCAGGCGCAGCAGGCGGCGCCGGTGCTCAACGGCATCGAAGCCGAGCTGGCGCGTTTGTCGGCGGGCATGAGCGACGCCGGCGATGGGGTATCGGACGCGCTCGCCGGCATCCCCGGCGCGCCTGACGACGAGCGCGAGTTGCTGCACAAGATCACGGTGCTGGCGGCACGCATGGAAAAGCTGGCGCTGGAAAACAGTTACCGCTTCGCCGCGTCCAAAGCGTATTACCGGCTGGTGCAGGCGCGCATCGAGGAGTTGCGCGAAACGCGCATTCCGGGCGTGCCGACCATCCGCGAATTCATGGACCGGCGCCTGGCCCCGGCCATGAACACCTGCGAGTCGACCGAGCGGCGCCAGCAGGCGCTGTCCGAGCGGATCGGGCGCAGCAACGACTTGCTGCGCACGCGCGTGGGCATCGTGCAAGAGCAGCAGAACCGCCGCATCCTGGAGTCGCTCAACGCCCGCGCGGCCCAGCAGTTGCGCTTGCAGCAGGCGGTCGAGGGCTTGTCGGTGGTGGCCATTTCGTATTACTCGATCGGACTGATCGCGTATGCGGGCAAGGCCATGAAGGCGGCCGGCGTGCCGCTCAATCCCGACCTGCTGACCGGCGCGGCCATGCCGGTGATGCTGGCCATCGTCTGGCTGGGACTGCGGCGCATGCATCACCACGTGAGCCGCTGAACTTATTCGCCGGCCAGTGTGGCCCGTCCCGGCTGCTGGTTAACCGGCTGGCCGGGGGCGAAGATCCAGGACGTCGTTGAAAAGGCCAGGTCGGACCAGGTCATGCCGTCGTCGTCCGATTCGCTGCGCAGTACGGCGCTGACGGTGCATACGGGCGGCCTGACGTGGTGCGGATCGCCGCCGCCGCAGCCGTCGGGCACGACCGGGTATTCCAGCGCCAGTACCTTGCCGCGCCGGGTCGCCGCAACCAAGGGCTCAACCCCTTTCCCCCACACCAGCTTGCTGCGCGCGAGCGCCTGCGCAGCCTGGCGCGGCAGCGTGCCGGGATACCAGATCTTGTCCGGATACGTCAAGCGGCTAAAGTGCTTGCGCTGTTGGTCGAGCATGCTGATGCCGATGTAGGGGACGCCGTTGGCGATGCCGGCGCTGCCGCAGTGCTCGTCGCGCTTGGGACGCGGAACGTTCGCCATGAAGGACAGCAGGGACAGCTCCGGCTCTACCTCGATGGCGGCCGTGCCGGGTGCGGCGACATAGGCGATCGAGACCAGCGGCATGAACATCGACCTCGCGCCGCCCCATTCGCGCTTGACTTCGTCGTCACTCGACTGCTTGCCGGTGAGAACAAACTCGGATTGATCGGGCAGGCGGCAACGTATCAGCATCGGCGTGCCCTGTGCCAGCCGGGCGCGACGGTCGCGGCGCCGGTCTTCGTCCGGGGCGAAGGCTGGCCTGGCGGCATCGGGCTGGTCCAGTGCCGATTTGCCGATGGTGAACAATCTGGATGTCTTGCTGATGACCGGCTCGCTCCAGCTCACTCCTTCATCGGTCGACTGCATCCGCACCACGTGCGACAGCGGAGCGCTCTCCATGCCGGCGCCCGCGTAGTAGCCCCGGTAGCGGCGCGTGAATGCTTCTTCCAGCATCCATGTGGTGCCGAGTGCAGCGACGCGTTGATAGCCGGTATACGTCAACACTTCCGGTGCGGCGTTGCGATTGGCCTCTGTTTGGACCGCTTCGTCGCCACGGCGCTGCGCTGTCAAGGCCACGATCTGGCCCTTGACGATACTGCGGTACTGCCCGTCGTAGGTGGGCGGCACATGGACCGCATCACCGCTGGCATAGAACCTGGCGCACATGTTTGCGGGCGTGGCTGCGTGGTCCGCGTTTTTCAGGTCTGTCTTGCCCAAATCGAGCGCTGCGCCGCCGCCGGCCGGCAGGTAGCGGGTATCGTAGCGGTCGGCGCATTTTTGCCCCCGCACGCCGGGCGGCGCTTTGCAGTGTGCTTCCATCACAATCCGGCCGCCCTGGGGCAGCACGCATTCGAGGCGCTCGCGGGCAAAGCCGGAGGGCGCATGCAGGGCCAGCACCAGCGCGGCGGCAAGGGTGGTTTTGATGCGGTGCAGACGGTCGGTCATGGTTTTTCGGACGGTTTGGCGTCGTTGTCGTCGCGGTTGCGGTAATTGCTCAGGCTGCGTGCGGAAGGGCGGGCAAGGCCGGCTTGCCGGGCGAATGCGACGCCGGTCTTGAAAAAATAGGGCGCGCGCTCGATGCTGGCGGCCTGCCAGGTATCGCCGCGGTCGCCTGAAGTCAGGCGCAGCACGGCGCCGACCGGACATTGCAGGGCGTCCTGTGCGGTGCAGCCGGGAGCGTCGGCGGCGTACAGGGGTAACTCCTGCACCAGCTTGCCCTGGCGCATGGCTAGGGCGCCGTGGCTGCCCATCAGACGCAGGCCGCGCTGGGAAAGCAGGGCGTCGATGCGTTGTTGCTCGGGCGCGTCGAGCGCGGCCTTGCCGGTGCGCGCCGGCACCCAAAAGCGCTGTTCACCCGGCATGCGCAGGGAAGACCCCGTGCCCGGCTGGCCTTGATGCAGGCCCAGGCGGGAGCACAGCAGTTCCAGGTTGGTGCCTTCCCCCAGCGGGCGATAGGCCAGGCTGGCGCCCGTGCTCACCAGCCTGGCGCTGCCGCGTGCGCGGTAATCCACCGTGAAGTCCTGCTGGTCGTCGCGGTTGCCGCGGCGGCCGCTGAAGTCTCCTGACATCGCCCAGTCATGCTTTGCTTGCAGGATAAAAGCGCTGCCGTCGGCCAGCTCGCAGTCGACCCGTTCGGTGAGTTCGACGGCGCTGGCCGCCCCGCTGGTTATAAGGGCCAGCCAGACGGGCAGCGTGTGAAAAAAACGGTGATATCCCATGGAGCGGCATGAAAAGTTAGCAAGATTGCAAATATTAACACATAATTGCCACGTGGAAGCTATTGAAAAGGCATCAAGGAGTTGAATCCGAAACCAGATTGCGGCCGAATAAGCTTGCATTACGCTCTTGTCCGAGCGTCCCCTTTTTCGATCACAGGCCAGCCCATGCATGATTATCGCCTTGTCCGCTATCCCTTGACTGCCCTGCTGCTGGGTGTCTCGGCCCTGGTCCATGCCGACGAGACCGTCGAAGCGCTGCCCCAGGTGGTAGTGGCCGCCTCGCGCGTCAGCCAGCTCGGCGTGGCTGACTCGGCCAATGCGGGCGTGGTCACCCAGCAGCAACTGGCGGCGCGCTCGGTGTACCGTCCCGGCGAACTGCTGGAAGCGACGCCCGGCCTGATCGTCAGCCAGCACAGCGGCGAAGGCAAGGCCAACCAGTTCTACCTGCGTGGTTTTAACCTCGACCACGGCACCGACCTGCGCACCACGGTCGACGGCATGCTGGTCAACCAGCGCAGCCACGCCCACGGGCAGGGCTGGACCGACCTGAACTTCCTGATTCCCGAGCTGGCCAACCGGCTGGAATACCGCAAGGGCCCGTACTACGCCGACGAGGGCGACTTCGCCGCCGCCGGCGCGCTGGCGGTGCGCTACGCCGACACGCTGCCGGAAGGCATCGCCAGTGTCGGCCTGGGCCAGAACGGCTACCGGCGCGTCCTGCTGGCTGACTCGCCCAAGGCGGGCGAGGGCAACTTGCTGTACGCCTTAGAGGCATTCCATAACGACGGGCCATTCACGCGCGGCGACGATTTCGACAAGCTCAACGGGGTGCTGCGGTTCAGCCAGGGCGACGCCGCCAATGGTGTCAACGTCACCGCCATGGCTTACCGTGCAAGTTGGAACGCGAGCGACCAGATTCCGCGCCGCGCGGTGGACGGCGGCCGCCTCGGGCGCTTCGACACGGTCGACGCCAGCGACGGCGGCGTTGCGCGCCGCTACAGCCTGTCCGGCGGCTGGCACGCCGCGTCTGAGGCGGGCGTGACCAGGGTCAATGCGTCGGTGGTGGCCAACCGCCTTGCGTTGTATTCGAACTTCACGTATTTCCTGGACGACCCGGTCAACGGCGACCAGTTCAGCCAGCCGGACCGGAGGGTCACCAGCGCCGTGAACGCCGAGCACCGCTGGGGCAGCCACCGGATCGGCTTCCAGTTCCAGAACGACAATATCCACAACGGCCTGTACGACACCGTCGCGCGCCGGCGCCGCGCCACCACGCGCGAGGACCACATCGTGGAGACCAGCGCCGCCGTGTTCTACGACAACAGCACGCGCTGGACGCCGATGTTCCGCACCGTGGCCGGGATGCGCCTCGACCATGTCCGCTTCGATGTCGACAGCATCCTGCCCGAGAACAGCGGCCGCGCCAGCGCCAGCCGCGCCAGTCCGACCCTGAGCCTGATTTTCGGCCCGTGGAGCCAGACCGAGTTGTATCTGAACGCCGGCACTGGTTTCCACAGCAACGATGCGCGCGGCGCCACCATCCGCATCGATCCGACAAGCGGCGAGCCGGCCGAGCGCGTGACGCCGCTGGTCAAGGCCACGGGAGTCGAGATCGGCGTGCGCACCGAAGCGCTGGCAGGATTGCACAGTTCGCTGTCGGTGTACCAGCTCGATGTCGATTCGGAACTCGTGTTCGTGGGCGACGCCGGCACCACCGAGGCCGGCCGCCCGAGCCGCCGCAGCGGGGTCGAGTTTTCCAACTACTACAAGCCGAATGCGTACCTGACCTTGGACGCCGACGTGGCGTTTGCGCGTGCGCGTTTCAGCAATGCCGATGCGGGAGGACGGCGCATTCCCGGCGCGGTCGAGGGCGTCGCCTCGCTGGCGCTGGCGCTCGACAAGCTGGGGCCCTGGTCCGGTGCCTTGCAGCTGCGCTATTTCGGCCCGCGCCCACTGATCGAGGACAACGGCGTGCGCTCGCGCCCGACCACCACCTTGAACGGGCGCATCGGCTACAAGCTGGGCAAACGCCTCAAGCTCGCGCTGGAAGGCTTCAACCTGGCCAACCGTCGCAGTTCGGCGATCGACTATTTTTACGCATCGCGCCTGCAAGGGGAGGATGAGGCGGTCGCGGATATCCATTTTCATCCGATCGAATCGCGCTCGTTCCGGCTGACCCTCAGTTCGGCGTTGTAAGGCGTGCGCGCGGCAAGGCTGATAGACTGTAGAAAAAATGCCCTACAGAACAGGAATAGTCTATCAACCAACATCCCAACCGCGCGCCCGGCGATGCCTTGAGCGCACTGCGCATTGCCACGGCCGACCGTCACGCCGTACTCGACACCGGCATGCCGCTGGCCCGGCCGGACGCCGGCTTGCAGCACTACAGCGACCACTTGCACATGCTGCGGCGCTGGCTGGCGCCGCTGGAGGCGTGGCTGGCGCGTTACACCGATGGCCCGCAGGGCGAGGCGAGTTTGCCGGCGGTGGCGCGGGTGGCGCTGATCGATGCCGACCTGGCCGATCCGGCGCTGGCCGGGGTGCGTGCCGATGCGCGGCCCGAGGACGCGACCGTGTGGCCGGATGACGCCAGCGCGGCCTACCGCTGGGGTGTGACGTACGTGATCGAAGGGTCGCAACTGGGCGGGGCGGTGCTGTACCAGCGCCTGGCGGGACCGCTGGCGCCGCATCGGCTGCGCTATCTGCGCAGTGGCGCGGAAGGCCCTGGCCCGCGCTGGCGCAGCTTCATGCTGGCGCTGAGGGGCAATGTGAAAAGCGAAGGGGAGATTGCCGACGCGTGCCGGGGGGCGTGCGATGCGTTCGACCGGATTTTGGCCATGCGGTAGCTTCAAAATCGTTCGCTACACGCCATATCGTCATTCCCGCCTTCGCGGGAATGACGGTTTTAAGGGTAGCGCGAAAAGCGAGCAACGGGAAGCACGCTGCCAGCGTACGGACGAAGGACAGCCAAGCGACCTAATTGCGCTCCCGCTCCACCCTGGTCACGCCCACCACGCGTCGCAGATTCCTGATCAAGTGCGCCAGATGCACGCGGTCCTTGATCTGGATCGTAAACCGCAGCTGCGTCATGACGTGTTCTTCATCCTCGTCCATGCCCACATACGAAATGTTCGCATCGGACTCGCCGATCTCGGCCGCCACGCGCGCCAGGATGCCTTTTTCATTATTGATCAGCAGCCTGATCCGGCAATCGAAGCGGCGGTTCAATTCGCCGCCCCACTGCACGGCGATCCAGCGGTCCGGTTCCTTGCCGCGCAGCCGCTTGGCGCTGGCGCAGTCGCTGGTGTGTACGATCAAACCCTGGTCGCGCCGCAGCTGGCCGATGATCTGGTCGCCCGGAATCGGCAGGCAACACGGCGCCAACTGCACCGACACGCCTTCGCTGCCGTAAATGGTGACCGGATCGAGTTCGCCCGGCGTGGCGTTCGGGTTGGCTGGCAAACTGACCAGGTCGTCATCGACCAGGCCGAAAATATGCCGCGCCACCAGTGCCGCCATGCGCTTGCCGATGCCGATGTCGGCATACAGCTCATCCATCGACTTGGCCGACGATTCGTTGAGCAGCTTCTCGACCGCCGGTTCCGGCAAGTCCGGCTGGATATTCAGGGCCGTCAGGGCTTGCGCCAGCAACTCGCGCCCCAGTTCGACCGACTCGTTCAGGTTAATCGTGCGCAAATGATGGCGGATCGCCGAACGCGCTTTTCCGGTGCGGACAAACGCCAGCCAGGTCGGGCTCGGCTTCGAGTCGGGATTGGTCACGATCTCGACAATGTCGCCATTGCGCAACTCGGTGCGCAGCGAAGCCGGCTCGTTGTTGATCTTGACCGACACGGTATGGTCGCCGATGCCGGTGTGGATCGTGTAGGCGAAATCGAGCGCCGTGGCGCCGCGCGGCAGGGCGATGATCTTCGACTTCGGCGTGAACACATACACCGAATCGGGAAACAGGTCGACCTTGACGTGTTCCAGAAACTCGGCCGAGTCGCCGGTCTGCTGCTGGATGTCGAGCAGCGACTGCAACCACGCGTGCGTCTTCTGCTGCAAGTCCGACAGGTTCGCTTCGCCATTCTTGTACAGCCAGTGCGCCGCCACGCCGGACTCGGCGGTGCGATGCATTTCCTGGGTGCGGATCTGGAATTCGACCGGCGTGCCGTACGGGCCGATCAGGGTGGTGTGCAGCGACTGGTAGCCGTTGAGCTTGCGGATCGCGATGTAATCCTTGAACTTGCCCGGCATCGGCTTGTACAGGCCGTGCAGGGTCCCCAGCGCCACGTAACAATTGGCGAAGCTGTCGACCACCACCCGGAAGCCGTACACATCGAGCACCTGCGAGAACGACAAATGCTTGCTGCGCATCTTTTTATAGATGCCGTACAGGGTTTTTTCGCGCCCGTACACTTCCGCCGGCAGCTCGGCCGTGGCCAGGGTGCCCTTGACCGATTCGAGGATTTTCTTGACCACTTCGCGGCGGTTGCCGCGCGCCGCCTTGACCGCCTTGGACAGGGTGCGGTAACGCACCGGATACAGGTGCGAAAACGCCAGGTCCTGCAATTCGCGGTAAATATTGTTCAGGCCCAGGCGGTGCGCGATCGGCACGTACACTTCCATGGTCTCCGACGCGATGCGGCGCTTCTTGGCCGGCGTCATGTGCTCGAGCGTGCGCATATTGTGCAGGCGGTCGGCCAGCTTGATGAGAATGACGCGCACATCCGACGCCATGGCCAGCAGCATCTTGCGGAAGTTTTCCGCCTGCGCTTCGATCAGGGTCTGGAATTCGATTTTTTCGAGCTTGGACAGGCCGTCGACAAGGCTGGCGACGGGGGCGCCGAAGCGCTCGATCAGCTCATCCTTCTTGACGTCCTGGTCTTCCATCACATCGTGCAGCAGCGCGGCCATGATGGCCTGGGCGTCGAGCTTCCAGTCAGCGCAGATTTCAGCCACGGCGATGGGATGGGAAATATACGGTTCGCCCGACTTGCGGACTTGTCCAAGGTGCATCTCGTCGGAAAAACGATACGCTTCCTTGACCTTTTTGAGTTCGGAGGCAGTGAGGTACTCGGAGAGCTTGGCCGATAAGTGCGAGACCGATGCCACGCCCGGAACGGGTGCGACAGGGACCTCGGCCTCTTGCGCCTTGGTGGCGGCGCGGGAAGACCGGGTCTTGGGTGTGCCTGAGAGTGTCGTATCCGGAGGAGTCAGATTCATACGCAAAGTCAATCAGCCGAAATGTGAAAAAAGTAAATCAGGATGGCTTGTTGACACCGTTCGGGCACGAAATAACTAATTACATCGGAACCTTTTTCAGCATCTCGATACCGACCTTGCCGGCAGCGATTTCACGCAGGGCGACAACGGTTGGCTTGTCCTTGGCTTCCACCTTTGGAGTGTGGCCTTGCAACAACTGACGGGCGCGATAGGTTGCGGCCAGGGTCAGTTGAAAGCGGTTAGGGATATGCTTCAAGCAATCTTCAATGGTAATGCGGGCCATGTATTTTCCTCAATATGACGGTGTGTGCCGTGTCACGATTGTTGCGCATGGATACCCAGTTGGGCAAATAGCGAGGCGTTACGCGCAGCTTGTTGGGCAAAACGGCTGCGTGTCGCTCTGACAATCGCGCTCATCTCTGACAAGGCGACGTTGAACTCTTCATTGATAATAACATACTCGAACTCGGGAGCGTGAGCGATCTCGCCGCCGGCGGCCAGCAGGCGGCGCGTGATGACGTTCTCTTCGTCCTGGCCGCGCTTGTAGAGGCGATCTTCCAGTGCTTTGATCGAGGGCGGCAAAATGAAGATGCCGGCCGCGTCCGGAAACTGCTTGCGCACCTGGCGCGCGCCCTGCCAGTCGATTTCGAGCAGGATGTCGGTGCCCAGTTTCATTTCCTTTTCGACCATCAGGCGCGAGGTGCCGTAGTAATTACCGTGTACCTCGGCCCATTCCAGAAATTCGCCGCGCCCGGCGCGCTCGACGAAATCCTCGGCGGTGCTGAAATGGTACTCGCGGCCATCCTGCTCGCCGGGGCGGGGAGGGCGCGTGGTGGTCGAAATCGACAGCTTGATGCCCGGTTCCTGCGCCAGCAGCGCATTGACCAGGGTGGATTTGCCGGCGCCGGACGGGGCGGCGACGACGAACAGGCTGCCGGAAAAGCCGGCAATGGTGGTTGGCATAGTGTGCTTTCGTGTGACGATGCGTAGCAGGGGCAGCGCATGGGCAGCGCATGGGCTGCCGCGAGTCGCGATGCGACCGACTGAAACGCACTCAAAGAGTTCATTTTACCAAACAGGTCGACGTTCAGGCGCTGAAGATGGAACCGCAAGCGCCTGACGGGACTGGTCCTGCGGCGGGCGCTTTTCCCGCCCCGCCGCTGCTTCAGCGAAACGTGGAGCCCGCGCGATGCGCAAAATAGCGCGCTGGCGAATCGCCAAAGCTGCGGCGGAACATCGCGATGAAATTGCTGGGCGTGGCATAGCCCAGTGCATCGGCCACCACGGCCACCGCTTCGCCCTGCGCCAGGCGTTCCAGCGCATGCGTCAAGCGGGCTTGCTGGCGCCACTGGGCGAAACTGATGCCGGTCTCGGAGCGGAACAGGCGGCTCAGCGTGCGCGCCGACAGTCCGGCCCAGCTCGCCCATGCGTCGAGCGTGCGCTCATCCTTCGGCTGTTCGAAAATGGCGCTGGTGATGCGCAGCAGGCGCCGGTCTTGCGGCATCGGCAAATGCAGCGCTTCATGCGGGGCATGCCGCATCTCGTCGAGCAGTACCGCGATCACGCGCTCCTGTTCCGCTTCCAGCGTGTGCTGGGCGGACCAGGAGAGCGCGCGTCGCACCAGCGCACGCATCAGTTCGCTGATGCCGATCACGCAGGGATGCCTGGGCAGTTCGCTGGCCGCTTCGGGTGTGATCAGCAAACTCCATCCGCTCATCGCGCCGTTGACGCTGACCTTGTGCGCCTCGCCGGGCGGTATCCAGCCGGCCCGGTTCGGCGGCGACAACCAGGAACCGTGGGCGGTGCGCATGTGTACCAGGCCGCTTTCTACGCAAAACACCTGTCCCCGCACATGGGTATGCCAATCGTATTCGCGCGTGCCGAGACGGAATTCATTGCCGGCCTTGTCCTCACCCCGGATCGCGACCAGCGCCGGTCCGTCGGAACGCTCGCTGATATTGGCGGGAACGGTGGTTTGTTCATCTGACACTGACATGGCTGGATCTCACTATATTTTGTCCAAACAACGTTATCAGTGTCTGCGGCGGCTGTCCAATACTGTTGCCTGTGACAGGACATGGTGTCCTCCCTATTTCTAAACCAAGCCCAACAGGAGTTGTTCATGAGTGCATCCGCTCCGGTGTCTGCTGTCGCAGCACCTTCCTTGATTCATCCCCACATTCCGCTGTGGGTCGCCGTGTTCATTGCTTGCGTTGCCTCCTTCATGGTCGTCATGGACGGCGCCATTGTGAATGTGGCTTTGCCTTCGATGCAAGCCGATTTGCATCTCTCCAGGCTGCAACTGCAATGGGTGGTCGATGCCTATTTACTCAGCCTGGGCGGCTTCATGCTGCTGGCGGCGCGTGCCAGCGATCTGTACGGCCGCAAGCGCGTTCTGCAATCAGGTCTGCTCATCTTCACCCTGGCCAGCCTGGTGGGCGGCCTGGCGACCAGTGGCACAATCTTGCTGGTGGCGCGCGCGATACAGGGCTTTGGCGCCTCGGCTCTGGCGACCTCGACCCTGGCCGTGATCGTCGCGGTCTATCCGGCCGGCCCGGCGAAGGCCAAGGCGATGTCGCTGTGGGCGGCGTCCAGCGCGGTTGCGTCCGCCATCGGTGTCGTGATCGGCGGCATATTGACGGCCGGGATGGGGTGGCGCTGGGTGATGTTCGTGAACGTACCGATCGGACTGGCCCTGATCGCCGGCGTGGCCTTGTGCATGCAGCCGCTCAAGGCCGGGACGCAGCGGCCCAAGCTCGACGTGTGGGGCGCCATCAGCATTACGCTGGGAATGGGCGCCTTGATCCTGGGGATCTCGCAAGCGGTCAATCTGGGCTGGGACTCCCCTACCGTGCAGGCCATACTGCTTGCAGCGGCAGTGTTGCTGCTCGCTTTCGTGATCATCCAGGCCAGGACGGCGCAAGCGTTGATCCGCCTCGACATATTCAGGCTGCCGAGCGTGCGCATGGGCAATATCGTGGTGCTTGGCCTGGGCGCTTCCCTGACCGCGTCGACCTTTTTCCTCTCGATCGTGCTGCAGCAGGTTGCCGGCTATAAGGCGCTCGACACGGGCCTGGCGCTGTTGCCGATGGGGATGACGCTGGCGATCGCGGCGATCGTGTCGCGTCCCTTGATGGATTCCGGCGTGCGGCGTTTGCCCTTTTTCGGGGGCATGATCAGCGCTGCCGGCTTGACCTGGCTGGCCGGATTGCCGCTCGAAGCCAGTTACGTCGCCGATGTGCTCGGGCCTACACTGCTGATCGGCCTGGGACTCGGGCTGATGCTGATGACGGCAACCCATACGGCGCTGGCCGCTGTGCCGCCGCAGGATGCCGGCCTGGCGTCGGGACTGTTCAATACCGCACGCCAGCTTGGCGCCGCGCTGGGCATCGCCGGCCTCTCTACGCTGGCGCAGTCGGTGGCAAAGAATTCGCTGGATGTTCATGCTCTGGCGCAACTACAGGGCTATCACGCCGCCTTCCTCGCGACGGCGGCGCTGAGTGCGCTTGCCGCGCTCGCTTCCCTGACCTTGCGCAAGCTGGAACAAGGCTAAGGGAAGCGGCCCGCCGGGCCTGTCGGCCTACTCCAGATTCTGCACCTGCTCGCGCATCTGCTCGATCAGCAGCTTCAATTCCATCGACGCATCGGCCAGTTCCTTGACCGATGCCTTGGCGCCCAGGGTATTGGCTTCGCGGTTCAGTTCCTGCATCATGAAGTCGAGCCGCTTGCCGACCTGCCCGCCCTTTTTGAGGATATGGCGCGTCTCGGTCAAGTGCGCCGACAAGCGCGACAACTCTTCCGACACATCGATCCGGATCCCGTACAAGGTCACTTCCTGGCGAATCCGCTCGAACGCTTCCTGGCGCGTGAGGGTCGATGGCGTGCCATGCCCGGCCAGTCCCAGTGCATCCTGCATGCGCTCGATGGCCTTTTGCTGGAACTGCGAGATCACCTGCGGAATCAATGGCGTGATGCGCTTGACGATGATATCCATCGCATCGATGCGCGAGACCAGCATCGCTTCGAGCGCCGCGCCTTCGCGCCGGCGGCTGTCGACGAAGGCCGCGACGGTGGTGGCGGTCAGCGCGGCCACGTCGGCCTGCAGCGACTCCTGGCCAACCTGGGCTTCCTCGATCACACCGGGCCAACGCAGCAGCTCGGCCACCGTCATCAGCGGCGCCGATACGAAATGCTTGGTCACTTCGGCCTGCAAACGGGCCAGATCGGCCAGCATGGCCGCATTCAGGGCTTGCGAGCCGCCCGCGACCTTGCGCCCGAAAGAGAGGCGTGCCTCGACCTTGCCGCGCGTGATGGCGGCCATGATCGCGGCGCGCAAGTCCGGTTCGAGCGCGCGCAACTCGTCGTTGATGCGGAACTGCAGGTCCAGAAAGCGCGAATTAACGCTCTTGATTTCAATTGTAAGGGTGCCCGCCGCGCCTTCGCTGGTGGCCACCGCGTAACCTGTCATGCTAGAAATGCTCAATGGAGTCCCCGGTATTTTTATCTTTTCTTTACAAAGCCGTGATTTATCCACACAATCGCCGTGTTAAGCAAGGAACACACTCTGATGGCTGCACAAAATAACGCCCCCCTGCCCGATGGACTTGAAATTGCCGGATATCGCATTGTAAAGAAAATTGCGTCCGGTGGGTTCAGTATTGTATATCTCGCTTATGACGCCGAGGGGAACGCGGTCGCCATCAAAGAGTACCTGCCGAGCTCCCTCGCTTTGCGGCAAGCCGGCGAGCTCGTTCCGGTGATTTCACCGCCCAACCTGCCCGTGTTCCGCATCGGCCTGAAGTGCTTTTTCGAGGAGGGAAGGGCGCTTGCGCTGATTTCCCACCCGAACGTGGTGCGCGTGCTGAACTTTTTCCGCGCCAACGACACCGTGTACATGGTGATGGGCTACGAATCGGGCCACTCGCTGCAGGAACACATCGCCCGCCTCGGCAGCAAGGGCAGCCGCCTGTCGGAAGCGTTCATCCGCCAGATTTTCCTGGGCGTGTGCGGCGGCCTGCGCGAAGTGCATGCCAACAAGCTGCTGCACCTCGACCTGAAACCGGCCAATATCTACCTGCGCACCGACGGCTCGCCGATCCTGCTCGACTTCGGCGCCGCGCGCCAGACCATCAACGCCGACATCCCCAAACTGACGCCCATGTACACGCCGGGCTTCGCCCCGCCGGACCTGTACTCGAAAACGGCGGCGCTGGGGCCGTGGTCGGATATTTACAGTATCGGCGCGACCATGTTCGCCTGCATGGCCGGCGCGCCGCCGCAGCCGGCCGACCAGCGCAAGACCGAAGACAAGATGCCGGGCTACTACGCGCGCCTGGAAGGCAGCTTTTCGCCGGCCTTGATCGGCATGGTCAAGAACTGCCTCGACATGGACCCGCTGGCGCGTCCGCAAAGCCTGTTCGCGCTGCAAAAGGAACTGGCGCTGCCGCCGCCCAAGAAGCCGGAAGCGCCGCGCGGTCTGGAAAAGATCGGCGGCCAGGTACGCGGCCTGGTCGACCGCCTCGGTAGTTTCGGCCGCAAAAAAGTCAACGATAAAAACACCTGATCCAGAAAGAATACTATGCAATTTTCCGTTTATCAGGAAAGCCAGCTCGGCGGCCGCAAGGTCAACCAGGACCGCATGGGATACAGCTTCACGCGCGACGCGCTGCTGCTGGTCCTGGCGGACGGCATGGGCGGCCACCTGCGCGGCGAAATGGCCGCGGCCATCACGCTGCAGACCATGTCGAGCATGTTCCAGCAGCACGCCACGCCGTATGTGCGCAAGCCCGAACGCTTCCTGGAAGAGGCTTTCCTCGAAGCGCACGATGAAATCCACCGCTACCGCATCGCCAACAACATGCCCGACACGCCGCGCACCACGGTGGTGGCCTGCCTGATCCAGCACAACACGGCGATCTGGGCCCACTGCGGCGACTCGCGCCTGTACTGGCTGCGGCGCGGGCAGATTTTGGGCCGTACGCGCGACCACTCGCACATCGAGCACCTGATCGCCCAGGGTCTGGCCGATCCGGCCGAACGCGCGACCCACCCGGACCGCAACAAGCTGTATAACTGCATTGGCGCTTCCTCGCTGCCGAAGATCGAAGTGTCGCGCCAGGTCAGTCTGTTGACCGGCGACGTGGTCATGCTGTGCTCCGACGGTTTGTGGTCGATGCTGCCGGACGAAGAGATTGTCCATCGCCTCTCGACCCAGACCATCGTGCGCGCCATTCCCGACATGATCAGCACCGCGATCACCATCGGCGGCGAGACCTGCGACAACACGACCGCGCTGGCGATCATGTGGCAAGGATCGCCCGAAGTGGAAACGGCGGGCGTGAACACGGACGGCAGCGCGGCCGTCATTTCGACCATGATGCTGCCCGAGAACCTGGTCAGCACCACGATCCTGAGCGCTCCCGAGCCGGAACAGCCGCTCGAAATCGACGCCTTCAACGACGACGAAATCGAAAAAGCGATCGCCGAGATCCGCGACGCCATCGAAAAATCATCCCAGGTTTTGAAGTAAGCCTGCTTTTACAAGGTAATACATGACATTTGAATCACGTCCGAGCGGCCGCGCCGTCGACCAGTTGCGCGACATCGTGCTCACGCGCCAGTACACCAAGCATGCCGAAGGATCGGTCTTGATCGAGTGCGGCGACACCAAGGTCATTTGCACGGCCAGCATCGAAGAGAAGGTGCCGGGCTTTTTGAAGGGCAAAGGGCAGGGCTGGCTGACGGCCGAATACGGCATGCTGCCGCGTTCGACCCACACGCGCATGGACCGCGAAGCGGCGCGCGGCAAGCAAAGCGGGCGCACGCAGGAGATCCAGCGCCTGATCGGCCGCTCGCTGCGCGCGGCGTTCGACCTGGAAGCGTTCGGCGAGCGTACCCTGAACCTCGATTGCGATGTGATCCAGGCCGATGGCGGCACGCGCACGGCGTCGATTACCGGCGCCATGGTGGCGGCGTATGACGCGTTCAGCAAACTGGTGGCCAGCGGCGCGATCGCGGCGGTGCCGGTGAAGAGTTTTGTGGCGGCCATTTCGGTCGGCGTGGTCAAGGGGATGCCGGTGCTGGATCTCGATTACGTGGAAGATTCGGGCTGCGACACCGATATGAACGTGGTGATGACCGAAGCGGGGCACTTCATCGAAGTCCAGGGCACGGCCGAAGGCGCCGCGTTCGACCGCGCCGGGATGAACCGTTTGCTGGACCTGGCGCAGGCGGGGATTGCGGACATTATCGCCTTGCAGAAGAAAAGCCTCGGCTTGTAAGCTGCGGCCAGATGGTGCCTGGACTGTAAGCGTTCCCCGCTACCTCAAAAACCGTCATTCCCGCGAAGGCGGGAATGACAGGGTAACGCTGTTAAAGCACTACAGTAATACTCCTGAACGTCTGCTCCTCCTCCGCCATCTCCTTCACGTGCGGCCCGCCATCGTCGCTCAGGATCTGCACCTTGCGGGTTCCGGGAATGGCAAACAGCGCCTCCGGCCGCACATCGTCAAAATCCTCGTGCACCAGCTGCTCGGGCGCGTCCCCCGCCTTGCCCGACCAGCGATACAAGGCAAACTCCCCATGATCGGCCGGCGGTCCCGCCACGATCATGTACGCCAGTCCCACCAGCTCCATGCTGCGAATCGCCAGCCCGCCCAGATCGAGTTCAATCGCCTCGCCGAACTCGCCCCGCTCGCCTTCAACCACCTTCTCGGGATTGAGCAAGGGCACCACCAGCGCCTTGCCCTGCGGCGCGGGATTGCGCATCCCGATCAGCAGCGCCCCTTCCGGCGTGGCTGCCAGGCCTTCGATATTGAAAGCGCCAGCCGATTCAGGCATCAACCCGGCAGCCTGCGCGATCGGATATTTTTTCAGGTGCGCGGCGGCGATCATGTCGTCCAGCAGTCCGCCGTAGGCCTGGCCGACCGGTTCCAGAAGCGCCTCGCCCTTGCCCGCCCCGGTCGCAAAAAAGCGGTAGCGGCGCTCCTGCACCTCGCCCTTCTTGTTGCGGCCATGCGAGGTAATCCAGTAAATCCGCTGGCCGATGGCGGCCGCGCCTTCCAGGTCCGATTCCTTGTTCTTCTTGGTGCCCAAAAAGTCCGACAGGTCGAGTACCTGCACCGCATCGGCCACGCCGCGCTGGTAGATCTTGAGCTCGTTGCGTTCGTCGTTGGCGACCACGAACAGCTCATCCCCGAGCGCGGCGGCGGCCGAGGCGTCGCACATGCCGCGATAGGTAAAATGCTGTTCCAGTGTCGCTTGCAGCGCGCCCGCGATCAGGGTGGCGCTGGCCGCTTCGTGTTTGCTCATGGCGTCCTCCGGTGTGTTGATTAAAACACCATCATAGTGGCTAACGCAGGCGCCGCGCCGCACGTGTGACCAGCCAGCCCGCCACCACCGTAAATGTCGCGATGATCCCGGCGATAATCCAGAAACCGGCCGGGTGGTGCGACAGCGGAATGCCGCCCACGTTCATGCCCAGCATGCCGGCGATGATATTGATCGGCAGCGCCAGCACCGTCACGATCGTCAAAATAAACAGGCTGCGGCCGGTTTCCTCGCTCACGCGCGCGGCGATTTCTTCCTGCAGCAGCTTGATGCGTTCCTGCAGCGACGACATATCGCTCAGCACCACCGAGAATTCCTCGGTCGCTTCGCGCAGCTCCTGGGTGTCCAGGTCGGCCATCCACGAGGGCGGGCGTTGCAGCAGGCGAAAGAGGGCGGCCGGCTCGGGCGCCAGCAGGCGTTGCAGGCGCACCAGCACGCGCCGCATGGCGCCCAGGTCTTCGCGCCTGGCGGTCGGGCGGTCGGCCAGCAGCTTGTCTTCGATGTCGTCGACCCGTTCGACGGCGTCGCGCACGATTTTCACCAGCACGTCGGCCTGGTCGCGCAGCAGGTGGATCAGCAGTTCGACCGAGGAACGTACCGGCTCGCCCTGGCGCACCGCCTGGCGCACGCGCTCGATCGACTGCAAGGGCTTGCGGCGCGCGCTGACCACGACATTGCGCGCCACGCTCACCCACAGGGTCGAAATGTCGGATTCTTCGAACGAAAAATTGTGCAGCACATCGTTGACCACCGCGATCAGGGTGTCTTCGGCCAGTTCGATGCGGGTCGAGCGCGAGCCGGTGTGCAGTGTTTCGTAGAATTCCTCGGCCAGGTTGGCGTGCGTGGTCAGCCACTTTTCGCTGGCCGCGTTGGACAGGTTGAAGTGCAGCCAGATGAACTGCGCCGGATTGTTGGCCGCGTGGTCGCGCATCCAGGCCAGCGCCGCCGCCGAATCGACGGCCAGCGCTTCCGGCGTGACGCCGAACAGATAGCCCCACACCAGCCCCGAAGGGTCAGAGCCGTAGCTCACTTCGACTTTTTCGATTTCGAGCACGGCCGCACCTGCATTGTTCAAGGAGTTATTCATGGATTCGCTGGCGCACGGCGCTACCGCCGCCGGCGAACCGGGAGGGTCAAAATTCGGATGCCGGTATAGTACAGCGTTTATCGTGCAACATCCTTAAAAGCTGCTGAAGCGACGGCGCCTGCGCCACAGGCTAAAATACGCACTTGCATTCATCCTCGGCCAGACCAGACAATTATGACCCAACGCCTCATCCTCGCTTCCAATAACGCCGGCAAACTCAAGGAGTTTGGCGAAATCCTCGCACCCGTAGGCTTCACCCTGCACGCGCAGGGCGAATTCGACGTGCCCGAAGCCGAGGAGCCGTTCGCTACCTTTGTGGAAAACGCGCTCGAAAAAGCCCGTCACGCGTCGCGCCTGACCGGTTTGCCGGCGCTGGCCGACGACTCGGGCGTGTGCGTCAATGCCCTGGGCGGCGCGCCCGGCGTATGGTCGGCGCGGTTTGCCGGCGAGCCGAAGTCGGATGCGCGCAACAACCAGAAACTCATCGCCGACCTGGCCGCCCACGCCGACAAATCGGCCTATTACTACTGCGTGCTGGTGTATGTGCGCCATGCGGACGACCCGCAGCCGGTCATCGCCGACGGTCGCTGGAACGGCGAAATCGTGGCCGAAGCGCGCGGCGCCGGCGGTTTCGGCTACGATCCGCACTTCTGGATTGCTTCGCTGGGCAAATGCACCGCCGAACTGACGCCGCTTGAAAAAAATGCGCTGTCGCACCGCGGCCAGGCCCTGCGCGCACTGGTAGAGAAGCTGAAATGATTCCGATCAAAGTCGCCGGCAGCGCCATTAGACCCGCGCCGCGCTCGCCGGCCGCCAGTGCCCTGCAATACCTGCAACCGGGCGCCTTGAACCTGGCCGCGCTGCCGCCGCTGTCGCTGTATATCCACTATCCGTGGTGCGTGAAGAAGTGCCCTTACTGCGATTTCAACTCGCACGAGGCGCGCGGCGAGCTGCCGGAAGAAGCGTACCTCGACGCGCTGCGGCTCGACCTGGAGCAGTCGCTGCCCCTGATCTGGGGCCGCAAGATCTACACCATCTTTATCGGCGGCGGCACGCCGAGCCTGATGTCGGCCAAGGGCCTGGACCGGCTGATGTCGGACGTGCGCACCTTGCTGCCGCTGGACGTGGACGCCGAAGTGACGATGGAAGCCAATCCGGGCACGTTCGAAGCGGAGAAATTCAAGTCGTTCCGGGCCAGCGGCATCAACCGCCTGTCGATCGGCATCCAGAGCTTCAGCGGCAAGCACTTGAAGGCGCTGGGCCGCATCCATGACGACAACGAGGCCAGGCGGGCAGTCGAGATCGCGCATGCCAACTTCGACAACTTCAACCTGGACCTGATGTACGCCTTGCCGACCCAGACGCTGGAAGAAGCGCGGCTCGACCTGGAGACGGCGCTCTTGTTCGCGCCGCCGCATTTGTCGCTGTACCACCTGACGATGGAGCCGAACACGCTGTTCGCCAAGTATCCGCCGGCGCTGCCGGACGACGATGCCAGCGCCGACATGCAGGACATGATCGCGTTGGAGACGGCGGCGGCGGGATACGGGCATTACGAAGTGTCGGCGTACGCGCAGCCGGGGCGGCGCGCCAAGCACAATGTGAATTACTGGGAGTTCGGCGATTATCTCGGGATTGGCGCGGGTGCGCATTCGAAGATCTCGTTCCCGCACAGGGTGCTGCGCCAGGCGCGCTACAAGCAGCCGAAGGCGTTCATCGAGGCTGCGCGGGCCGGCAATCCGGTGCAGGAAGAGCGCGAAATCGGGCGCGCGGACATGGGGTTCGAATTCATGCTCAACACCTTGCGCCTGACCGAGGGGTTTTCACCGAACCTGTTCGGCGAACGCACCGGGATGGGGATCAATGCGATCGAGCAGACCCTCAATGCGGCCGAGGCCAAGGGCTTGATTTATCGCGATCACAAGATCATTCGCCCCACCGAGCTGGGGCAGCGCTTCTTGAATGATTTGCAGGAGATGTTCTTGGGGGCGTGAGGTGTAGTCAGGATTGATCCTCTATCCTTGAAACCGTCGTTCCCGCGCCGAGGGCCGCCTTGGCGCGGGAACGACGGGTCAAGCTGCCAGCTTCAGCGGCGCCTTGCCGGCCACCCGCTGCGCTTGCGCTGATGGCGTCGCCGCCAGCTTGAAGCCGCCGGCCACCTCGGCCAGGCGCGCCGCCTGTTCTTCCAGGCTGCCGGCCGCCGCCGCCGCTTCCTCCACCAGCGCCGCGTTCTGCTGCGTCACCTGGTCCATCTGCGCAATCGCCTCGTTGACCTGGTCGATCCCCACGCGCTGTTCGTTACTGGCCGCCGTGATCTCGGACATGATGTTGCTCACGCGCGCCACGCTGTCAACCACGTCGCCGATGGTGGTGCCGGCTTCCCGCACCAGGCGCGTGCCGTTGCTCACCTGCGCCACCGAGTCGCCGATCAATCCCTTGATTTCCTTGGCCGCACCGGCCGAGCGCTGCGCCAGGGTGCGCACTTCGGACGCCACCACCGCAAAGCCGCGACCCTGCTCGCCGGCGCGCGCCGCTTCCACTGCCGCATTCAAGGCCAGGATATTGGTCTGGAAGGCGATGCTGTCGATCACGCCGATGATGTCGACGATCTTGCGCGACGACGCTTCGATCGAGCCCATGGTGTCGACCACCTGGCTGACAATCGCGCCGCCCTTGCGCGCCACTTGCGAGGCGGCCAGCGCGAGCTGGTTGGCCTGCTGCGCGTTGTCGGCGTTCTGGCGCACGGTGGATGTGAGTTCTTCCATCGAGGCGGCGGTTTCTTCGAGCGAGCTGGCTTGCTGCTCGGTGCGCGCCGACAGGTCCAGGTTGCCGGCGGCGATTTCGGTCGAGCCGATGGCGATTGCGTTGGTCCCGCTCTGCACTTCCGACACCACCCGCGTGAGCGAGTCGTTCATGGCGTGCAGGGCGCGCATCAGGTCGCCGATTTCGTCGCGCGAGGCGGGGCCGAATTGCGTGGTCAGGTCGCCGCTGGCGACCGTGCCGGCTACCGCCACGGCAGCCTTCAGCGGCACGGTGATCGAGCGCGTGATCAGGAAAGCGCATACGGCGCCGGTCAGCACCGCCAGGGTGCCGAGCACCAGCAGCAGCTCGATGGTGCGGGTGTTGGCCTTGTCGATGGACAGCGCGGTGTCGTCGATGGCTTTGCGCTGCAGCGCCAGCATGTCCTGGATGCCGCGCTCGTAGGCGGCGGCCGATGGCGTAAAGGTACTGTTGAACAGCTGCTCGGTGGCGGCCGGGTCGCCCGCTTTCTTGGACGCCATCACCTGTTCCTTGGCTACCTGGAAGGTGGCGCGCAGGGCCTGGATCGACTTCATCATGGCTTTTTCTTCATCGCTGGTGAGCAGCGGTTCGATTTGCTTGATCAGCGCCGTACTGCGCTTGACGCCTTCGCTGACGGTGCCGGCGAAGGTGGCCGAGAGGGTGTCGTCGGTGCTGCGCGCGATCAGGGCGGTGCGCCCGACCGCCGCAAACACCATCACGTACCAGTCCGACACCAGGCGCTCCTTGCTCAAAGGCTGGGCCATCATCAGTTCCGTCGCCCGCGCGTTGTCGCGCGCCGCAATGATGGCGTAGGCCGTGGAGACAATGGACAGAACCAGGACGATCGCAAAAGCGATCGCCAGGCGTGAACCGATGCGGACGTTGGGGAACATGGTGTTTTTCCTGACAGGTGTGGATATGAATAATGCCGATCGGCAATTATCCTCTTGTTGCTGTCAATGCGGCCACGATTATTGTTCCTGCGAAGCAATTCCAAGTCGTATTGTTGTTTCCACTCAACATTAAAGTATGTTCATGGCACCCGCCATGCGCGCGGGTCAAGCCGCCAGTTTCAGGCGTGTGTGCGCCGGCGCATGGCGCAACTGCCGCGCTGATGGCGCCAACGCCAGCTTGAAGCCGCCGGCCACCTCGGCCAGGCGCGCCGCCTGTTCTTCCAGGCTGCCGGCCGCCGCCGCCGCTTCCTCCACCAGCGCCGCGTTCTGCTGCGTCACCTGGTCCATCTGCGCAATCGCCTCGTTGACCTGGTCGATCCCCACGCGCTGTTCGTTACTGGCCGCCGTGATCTCGGACATGATGTTGCTCACGCGCGCCACGCTGTCAACCACGTCGCCGATGGTGGTGCCGGCTTCCCGCACCAGGCGCGTGCCGTTGCTCACCTGCGCCACCGAGTCGCCGATCAATCCCTTGATTTCCTTGGCCGCACCGGCCGAGCGCTGCGCCAGGGTGCGCACTTCGGACGCCACCACCGCAAAGCCGCGACCCTGCTCGCCGGCGCGCGCCGCTTCCACTGCCGCATTCAAGGCCAGGATATTGGTCTGGAAGGCGATGCTGTCGATCACGCCGATGATGTCGACGATCTTGCGCGACGACGCTTCGATCGAGCCCATGGTGTCGACCACCTGGCTGACAATCGCGCCGCCCTTGCGCGCCACTTGCGAGGCGGCCAGCGCGAGCTGGTTGGCCTGCTGCGCGTTGTCGGCGTTCTGGCGCACGGTGGATGTGAGTTCTTCCATCGAGGCGGCGGTTTCTTCGAGCGAGCTGGCTTGCTGCTCGGTGCGCGCCGACAGGTCCAGGTTGCCGGCGGCGATTTCGGTCGAGCCGATGGCGATTGCGTTGGTCCCGCTCTGCACTTCCGACACCACCCGCGTGAGCGAGTCGTTCATGGCGTGCAGGGCGCGCATCAGGTCGCCGATTTCGTCGCGCGAGGCGGGGCCGAATTGCGTGGTCAGGTCGCCGCTGGCGACCGTGCCGGCTACCGCCACGGCAGCCTTCAGCGGCACGGTGATCGAGCGCGTGATCAGGAAAGCGCATACGGCGCCGGTCAGCACCGCCAGGGTGCCGAGCACCAGCAGCAAGGTCAGGGTGCGGGTGTTGGCTTGTTCGATCAGCAGGGCGGTATTGTCGATCTCCTTGCGCTGCATGGCGAGCATGGCCTGGATGCTGTTCTGGTACGCGCTGGCGGCCGGCAGGAAGGTGGTGTTGAAAACCTGTTCGGTGGTGGCGCTGTCGCCGGCCTTTTTGGCGGCCATGACGCTTTCCTTGGCCTTTTGATAGACGGCGCGATTGGCCTGGATCGCCTTCATGGTCGCCTTTTCGTCGTCCGTGTCCAGCAGCGGCTCCATCTGCTTCATGATTTCCGTGCTGCGCTTGACGCTGTCGGCGATCGCCACGGCGAACGTGGTCGACAAGGTTTCGTCGCTGCTGCGTGCGATCAGCGAGGTGCGCA
This sequence comes from Massilia genomosp. 1, assembly GCF_011682185.1. Lineage (NCBI taxonomy): Bacteria > Pseudomonadati > Pseudomonadota > Betaproteobacteria > Burkholderiales > Oxalobacteraceae > Massilia > Massilia genomosp. 1. Next base: position 31,126 of record NZ_WHJF01000022.1, on the reverse strand, counting down.
CGATGGCCGAGTAAGTCATCACGTACCAGTCCGACATCATGCGTTCCTTGGCAAGGGGCTGCGCCATCATGCGTTCCGTGGCACCGGCATTGGCGCGCGCGGCGAGCATGGCGTAGCCGGTGGAAACGATGGACAGGACCAGAACGATGGCGAAACCGATCGCGAGACGGGACCCGATGCGTACGTTGGGGAACATGGTGTTTTCCTGACAGTTGAGAAGTTAATAATTCCGAGCGGCAATTATCATCTTCTGCAAGAAAGACTTCCAGCTAACGTTTTTAAATAGCTAATTCGATTTCGTAATGTTGTTTTGTGGCAACGAAAAATGCACGAGCGTGCGATTCGAGAAGGGGTTTTGCTGACTTTCAGTCAAGATACTTATCGCTATAGTATTGCATGTATCGTTTTTGATCTGCATTCGTACGATGGCTTGCCTGTCATGCCGCCAGTTCGTTACTGGCGGCCGTGATCTCGGACATGATGTTGCTCACGCGCGCCACGCTGTCGACCACGTCGCCGATGGTGGTGCCGGCTTCCCGCACCAGGCGCGTGCCGTTGCTCACCTGCGCCACCGAGTCGCCGATCAATCCCTTGATTTCCTTGGCCGCGCCGGCCGAGCGCTGCGCCAGGGTGCGCACTTCGGACGCACCACCGCAAAGCCGCGCCCTTGCTCGCCGGCGCGCGCCGCTTCCACCGCCGCATTCAATGCCAAAAAATGGACATGGCTTCGGTTGCTGTTGAGCCGTAACAACGCCTGCCAGCCGGACCGTGGGCCTTGCGCCATCCCGGCGGCACCTGACGCTTGCACGCTGGCATCCCATCCGACTAGAATGAATGACTGGGCGCTAACATGGCGCGTCGGGCAAGCTACTGCGCCACATCAAGGACATTGCGGGCGCATGCACAGCCTGCAAGCCGGGGATGTCCCTTGACCGGAGGGTCGATGTTCAGCACGCAAACGCTTGCCAGCCGCCTTCTCTACACCATGCTGCCGTGGTACCTGCTGCTGTCGGTGAGCATGACGGTGCTGCAACTCGGCATCCAGTATTTATCGGTCAGCCGCGCCATCGCCGGCGACCTGGCCTCGCTCGGCCGCACTGTGGAACCGGGCGCGGCGCAAGCGTTGTGGGAGCTCGATACCGCCCGCCTGCGGGCCGTGGTGCGTGGCGTGCGCCAGAATGCGATTGTCACCGGGGTGCGGATCAGCAATATCGACGGCCAGGAGCTCGTTGGCGACGGCGACCGTCCCACTGTGCGCTCCGGTGAGGCCGGTTCGGCATTGCCCCGCTACCAGCAGGAAACGGTGGCCTTGCGCTACACCGAGCGCGATAACAAGCAGCGCCTGATCGGCCATCTCGACCTGTATGCCAATGGCGACGTGTTGTGGGATCGCACCAAGTACAGCTTCTTCGTGGTGCTGTTCAATTCCGTGCTCGGCAGTACGCTGTTGTGGCTGATCGTGTCCTGGACCATCAGCTATCGCCTCTCGCGCAGCGTGACCGAGGTCGCGCGCGGGGTGGCGCAGTGGCGCGCCGCGCACGGCGAGCGCAGGGCGGACAACATCGCCTACCCCTACCAGGACGAACTGGGCCAGCTGGTCGGCGCCCTCAACGACAGCCAAGCGCAGCTGTTCGAACTGGTGCAGGAGCTCAAGGGCGTCAACCAGAACCTCGAACACCTGGTGGCCGAACGCACCTGCGAATTGCAGCAGGCCAAGGACGCCGCCGAAGCCGCCAATCTGGCCAAAGGGCAATTCCTGGCCAATATGAGCCATGAAATCCGCACGCCGATGAACGCGATCCTGGGCATGCTCTACCTGGCGCTGAAAACCGAGCCGGCCCCGGCGCTCCGGAATTACCTGGGCAAGGCGCAAAGCGCGGCGCTGTCGCTGCTTGGCATCATCAACGACATCCTCGACTTCGCCAAGATCGAAGCCGGCAAACTCGATATCGACATCATCCCGTTCAGCCTCGACGATGTGCTGCAACAACTGACCGACACCCTTGCATACCAGGCCGGGCAGAAAGGGGTCGAGTTCCTGATCCGCTACGATCCGGCGGTTCCCTCGGTCCTGCTGGGCGACCCCTTGCGCCTGGGCCAGATCCTGCTCAACCTGTGCGGCAATGCGATCAAGTTTACCGAGCAGGGCGAAGTCGAACTGAGTTTTCGCGCCGTGGCCAGCAGCGACAGCGAGATCACCATCGACATGGCGGTGCGCGACACCGGCATCGGCATGTCGGCGCAGGTGCAGGGCGCATTGTTCACCAAGTTTACCCAGGCCGACCAGAGCACCACGCGCCGCTTCGGCGGTACCGGGCTGGGCTTGGCGATCAGCAAGGAACTGCTCGAACTGATGGGCGGGCGCATCTGGATTGCGCACTCGGCGCCGGGGCAGGGCAGCACCCTGTGCCTCAAACTGACCCTGGCGCGCCCGGGGGCCGCGGCGCCGGCGCCGGCGCTGCTGGTCGATCCGGTCGGCCCCTTGCTCAAGGGTATCCGGGTCATGGTGGTCGACGACAGCCAGTCCGCGCGCGAGATCATGGCCGACATGCTGCGCTTCCTGCAGCTCGACGTGGCCGTGGCCGCCGATGGCGCCGAGGCGCTGGCCGCGCTGGCCGCCGCCAGCGCGCAACCGTTCGACCTGGTCCTGATGGATTGGCGCATGCCCGGCATGAACGGCGATGAAGTGACCCGCCTGCTGCGCGCCGATCCGCGTATCGTGGCCTCGCCCAAGGTGGTCATGCTGACCGCTTATGGGCGCGAAGATGTATTCCGGCTGGCGCAGCAGGCGGGCGTGGATGGTTTTCTCATCAAGCCGGTCTCGCCCTCGACCCTGCTCGATGCCATGCTGTCGGTGCTGGGCCGCAAACGGCTCCTGGACAAGCACGGGCGCCGCCCGCCGGCCTTGCGCCCGCTCGCATCGGGCTTGGCAGGCGTACGCCTGTTGCTGAGGATAACGACATCAACCGCGAGTTTGCAAGCGAACTGTTGCGAAGCGAAGGCATCCTGGTGGACGAGGCGGCCAATGGCCGGCAAGCCGTCGAGATGGTCCGCAGCGGCAGCTACGACGGCGTGCTGATGGACGTCCAGATGCCGGTGATGGACGGGCTCGAGGCGGCGCGCCGGATCCGCGCCATGGCCGCCGGCGCCGACGCTGCGCGCTTCGCCGCGCTGCCGATCATCGCCATGACCGCACTGGCGATGGCCCATGACGCCGAGCAGAGCCGCGCGGCCGGCATGAACGACCATGTGACCAAGCCGATCGCGCCCGAGCGCCTGATGGCCACCCTGGGCCGCTGGGTACGCAGCGCGCCGGCCGGGCCACAAGCGGAGTCGCAAGCGGAGTCGCAAGCGGAGTCGCAAGCGGGGGCGCCGACGGCGCCGGCCGCGTCCGACTTCCCGGCCGACTTGCTGGCGCTGGCCAGCCTGGACGCGCGCGAAGGCATCCGCCGCATCGGCGGCAAGGCCGCCGCCTACCGCCGCCAGCTGCTGCGCTTTCGCGAGCACTACGGCGACGCCGCCGCGCGCCTGACGGCCATGCTGGCCGCGCCCGACCATGACAGCGCCGACGCGTATTGCCATACCCTGCTCGGCGTGACCGGCAACCTGGGCGCGGGCGCCCTGTTTGCCCGGCTGGCCGCCATCAGCGCCAATCTCAAGCACGCTACGGCCCCCGACGCGGCCGCGCTGGCGTCGCTGCACGAACTGCATGCCGCGCTGCTGGCCGACATCGACAGCCTGGCGCCGGCCACCGCCACCGCCACCGCCGGCGGGCCGGCGGTGGCGGGCGCTCCCCTGCTTGACCTGCTCGACCAGTTGAGCGGCGCACTCGATTACGACCTGGGGCGGGCCGTCTTCTTGCTGGCGCAATTGCGCGCCAGTGCGGCCGGCACCGACGCCGCCGCCGCGATTGCCGCGATCGCGGACTGCGCCGACGCCTTCGACATCGAACAAGCCGTGGCCCTGACCCGCGCCCTGCGCCTGCAACTGAGCCAGTCCGGCCAGCCCGATCCCATGCCGCCGCCCGCCGCCGCCGTCCCCTTCCCGCTGTCATCCGGAACTACGCCATGAACCGCTTCAGCCAACATCGCCCCCGCATCCTGATCGTCGACGATGTCCACGACAACCTGCACCTGCTGATGAATATCCTGGGGGCGACCCACACCCTGACGGCCGCCACCTCGGGCCGGAAGGCGCTGGAACTGGCGCGCCGCACGCCGCAGCCGGAATTGATCCTGCTCGACATCAGGATGCCTGGCATGGATGGCTACACGGTCCTGTCAAGCCTGAAATCGGACCCTGCGACCAGCCATATCCCGGTGATTTTCGTCTCCGCGCTGGACGACGCGGCCGACGTGGCCGGCGGCCTCGAACTGGGCGTGGCGGACTACATCACCAAGCCGGTCGACCCGGAATTGCTGCTCTTGCGCGTCAATACCCAACTGGCCTTGCAACGCTACCGCGCCGATGCGGCCCAGTTCGAGGAGGCGCCCGGCGCCGAGCCGGCCGGCGTGCCAAGCGTGCTGCTGGTCGACGACGTGCCGCAAAACCTGCACGGCCTGCTGGAAGGCTTGCGCGACGAGTACCGCATCATGCTGGCCGATTCCGGCGCCAGGGCCATCGAGCTGGTGCAGGGCGCGGCGCCGCCCGACCTGATTTTGCTCGACATCAGGATGCCCGGCATGGGCGGCCACGAGGTATGCCAGTACCTCAAGTCCTTGCCGGAGCACCACCGCATTCCGATCATTTTCGTCACCGTGGCCGACCAGGCGCAAGACAAGCTCAAAGGCTTCGCGCTGGGCGCGGCCGATTACATCACCAAGCCCTTCGATATCGAGGAAGTGCGCGCGCGCATGCGCACCCACCTCGAACTGAGCCGGCTGCGGCGCCACCTCGAACGGCAGGTGGCCCAGCGCACCGCCTTGCTCCAGAAAAGCGAAGAAAAATACCGCATCCTGGCCGATTACTCGCCGAACTGGGAATACTGGGTGGCCGAGGACGGCAGCTACCTGTACGTCTCGCCGGCCTGCAGCGCCGTATCCGGTTATGCGCCGGCCGACTTTTTCGCCGATCCCGGCTTGATGGAGAAAATCGTCGAGCCGGCCGACCTGGCGGCCTGGAAAGCGTGCGGGCCGGACGGCGGCCAGGCCGAAAGCGCCCCGTTCGCGTGCCGCATCCGCGCCGCCGACGGCAGCGAGCGCTGGGTCGAGCATGTGGCCAGGCGGGTGCGCGACGCCGCCGGCCAGGCGCGCGGCTGGCGCGGTTCGTACGCCAACATCACGCAGCGGCGCCAGGCCGAACAGCAGCTCGATATCGCCATCCACCGCGACGCCCTGACCGGCCTGTCGAACCGCGCCTTGTTCGGCGAATTGCTGGCGCACGCCCTCAAGCAGGCCGGGCATGCGCAATCGGAGTTCGCCCTGCTGTTCATCAACCTCGACAACTTCATGACGATCAACGAAAGCCTGGGGCACAGCGCCGGCGACCGCTTGCTGGTCGAGGTGGCCGCGCGCCTTCGCGCGCGTGGGCGGCGACGAGTTCAATATCGTGCTCGAGCGCGAAGCGAACGCTCCCGGCGCCGACCTGCTGGCCCAGCGCATCATCGACGCCCTGTCGCTGCCGTACCAGCTCGACGGCACCAGCGCCTACGTCGGCGCCAGCATCGGCATTGCGCTGTATCCGGCCGACGGCGCCGATCTGGAAACCTTGCAAAGCAACGCCGCCGTGGCCCTGCACCAGGCCAAGGCCAAGGGGCCGGGGGGCTTGCGCTTTTTCTCGCCGGAGATGAGCGGGCGCGCCAGGGAGCGGCTGGCGCTGGAGGCGGACTTGCGCGGCGCGCTCGAACGGCGCGAGTTCTCGCTGCACTACCAGCCCCAGATGGACTTGCGCAGCGGCGCGCTGGCCGGCCTGGAAGCACTGATCCGCTGGACCCATCCGGTGCGCGGGAACGTGGCGCCGGCCGCCTTCATCCCGCTGGCCGAGGAATGCGGCCTGATCGTCGAGTTGGGCGACTGGGTCCTGAAAACGGCCTGCCGCCAGATCCGCCGCTGGAGCGACGCCGGGCTGGCGCCGCGTCACACGGCGGTGAATATCTCGGCGGTGCAGCTGAGCCGGGGGCGCCTGCTCGACTCGGTCAGGCGCGCGCTCGACGAAGCGGGCATCGCGCCCGAACAGCTGGAACTTGAGATCACCGAAAGCTTCGTCATGCTCGAACGCGAACTGTCGTTCCAGTCGCTGGCCGACCTGCGCGCGCTCGGGGTGCGCCTGTCGATCGACGATTTCGGCACCGGCTATTCGTCGCTCGCCTACCTGCAGCAACTGAAGGTCCACAAGCTCAAGATCGACATGTCCTTCGTGCGCCACATGGTGAACAACAGCGGCAACGCGGCCATCGTGCGGGCCGTGATCGCGCTCGGACAAAGCCTGGGACTGGAAGTGATCGCCGAAGGCGTCGAACAAGCCGCGCAGGCACGCCACTTGCGCGAACTGGGCTGCGACGTGATGCAGGGCTACCTGTTCAGCCGGCCGCTGACCGGCGACGACGCCACCGCCTTCCTGGCCGACGCCGGCAAACGCACGCTCACTTTTTAGGCGGGCGCACCGCTTGAATGCTCAGCCTGGCCTTGAGTTTCTGCACATCGCCCGATTTGACCAGCAGGTCGACGATGGCGTTCATTTGCTCCACCGAGATGGGCCCGTCTTTCCTGACCAGGTTCGACAGCGCGACTTGCGAATCGTAGCGCTCGGCGACGATCAGTTGCTGGCGCACCTTGGGGTCGTTCATGTACTTCGCCATGATCACTTCGGGCACGATGCCGACATCGGCCCGGCCAGCCTGTACGAAGCGGATCACCCCTTCGTTGGAGCTGAACAGATAGGCGTTGAAGTTTTTCCAGATATAGGATTCGTCGGCGTTATTGTTAAATAGCTGGTAATGGTAGCCGCGCACGCCGGCCACGGTTTTCGCCGCCAGGTCGTCGAACACCTTGTGTCCGCCGAAGCGGTTGGCGCGGCGCGCGAAATAGATATCGCCGCTGGTGAAGATGGTTTTGGTGGGCAGCAGGCCGAGTTCCGGGCGGGTCCACAAGGTGGTACGCAAAGGATATACGTCGGCCTCCTTGTCGATGAAGACGCGGTCGACGCGCAGGCGCGGGTAGATGACCAGGTCGAACTGGAAGGTATCCTGCACCTCGTTCATGCGGTTGATGAAATCGGCCAGGTCGCCCGCGGGCACGTTGCGGCTGTCCAGGTACATCAGCTGGGCCCACGAATCGGTGGCGACGACGACCTTGATGCGCGCCTGTGCATTGGCCGTGCATAGCGCCATGCACAAGGCCAGCAGGGAAGACGTCAGCAGCGTTCGAAAGTGGCTCACCGTGTACCCGCTCAAGGAGGATCCTGACGCATAGCATACCGCGAAAGCGGCGTTCATCCAAGGTGCTGCGTGCGGGCCGCGCCCGGCGCGCGCGTCAGCGCCCTTGCAGCATCGCCCCGATCACGCTCGACATGCCCTCGACCACCCTGGACATGCTGGCGTAATCGAGTTTATCGGGCGTATCGGCGCTGGTGTGGTAGTGCGGGTAGCGCATGGTAGCGGTATCGGTGATCATGATCGCGCTATAGCCCTCCAGGTTGTAGGAGGTGTGATCGGACCAGGTGACTCCGCGCACGAACGACGGCGCCGCCAGCGCCTGGGCGGGAAAGGGCGAGGCATCGCGGAAGGCCGACACGGTCCTGCGCACCAGTCCCATCGAGCCGAGGGTGCTGACGAAGCCGATGAAATTGCCCTGGTCGGGATAAAACGCGCCGATGCCGGGCGGGTAGTGCTGGCTGTTGCTGGCGTTGGAATAGTAACCGATGGTTTCCAGGATGAGCGCCGCTTCCACGTTCGCCCCGCGCGCCTTGAGTGCGCGCGCATGGCGGCGGCTGCCCATGCCCGGGCCGTTGTAGTAGGGTGGTTCTTCGTTTACGAACAGGACGAATTTGAGTTCCTTGCCGGGAGCCGGCACCAGGCCCTTGAGCAAGCGTGCCAGTTCCAGCACGGCGGCGGTGCCGCTGCCGTTATCGTTGGCACCGGGGGTGCCGGGTGCGGAATCGTAGTGGGCGCCGACGATATAGATGCGCTCCGGCTGCTTGCCGGGAGCGGCGTTCGATATCGACACCTCCAGGTTGCGCACCTTGTGGCCATCGAAAACATACTCGTCGCGGCGCACCGTGTAGCCCTGGGCGGCGAGGGTCGATTCGAGATACAGGGCGGCTTTTTCGAGTTCGGCGGGCGTGCCGGTGTTGTGCTCGGTGGAAGCGATCGCGCGCACGTGCCCGGCCAGGCGTGCCGGCAAGTCGGCTTGCTGCGCGGCGCCCGCGCTGGCGCTGGCGGAAAGCATGAACGCGGCGGCGGTGACGGTTGTATTAAATAGCGTACACATATGGTTTCCATGAATACCCCACCCCGGTGTCAGGTCTGACATTCGGACACGGCCTCAGCGGTGCAGCGGCTGGGCTCGTGTCCGAATGTCAGACCTGACACCGGCGGGGCGCGGTGCAGCGGCTGGGCTCGTGTCCGAATGTCAGACCTGACCCCGGCGGGGTTTATTGCGGTGCGGTCCAGCCGCCGCCGAGCACGCGGTAGAGGGTGACCTGGTTTTGCAAGCGCTGCAAATTGGCCTGCACCGCCGCCTGTTCGGCGGAAAACAGCGAGCGCTGGGCATCGAGCAAGTCGAGGTAACTCGACGCGCCGCTGCGATAGCGCAGGTCCGACAGCTTGAAGCGCTCGGCCTCGGCTTCGGCCACCGCGCGCTGCGCACGCAACTGCTCGCCGAAGGTGGCCTGGCCCGCCAGCGCATCCGATACTTCGCGGAAGGCCGTCTGCACCGATTTTTCGTACTGTGCCACGGCGATCTCGCGCCCGGCCTTGGCGCTACCGAGGTTGGCGCTGTTGCGGCCGTAGTCGAAGATCGGCAGCACCATCTGCGGCGCAAAGGTCCAGCCGTACGAGCCGCCTTTGAACAAGCCGCTCAACTCGCTGCTGGCGCTGCCGGCATTGCCGGTCAGCGTTATGCGCGGGAAAAAGGCCGCGCGCGCAGCGCCAATGTTGGCGTTGGCGGCGATCAGTTGCTGCTCGGCGGCGCGGATGTCCGGGCGCACCGTCAGCAGGTCCGATGGCAGCCCGGCCGGCAGTTCGCTCAGCGCCATCGCCGCCAGGGTGGTGCTGGTGTCCGGCCCGGCCGGCAAGCTCTGGCCGACCAGCAGGGTAAGCAGATTGACATCCTGCGCGCGTTGGCGCTGTTGCTGCGCCAGCACCACGCGCGCGCTGTCGAGCAGCGACAATCCCTGTTGCAGGTCGAGCTTGGAGACCACGCCATTGTCGTACTTGAGCTGGATCAGCTTGAGCGATTCCTCGCGCGCCGACAAGGTTTTTTGCGTCAGGCCCAGCAGTTCTTCATCGGCCAGCAGGCCCAAATACGCGTTCGCCACCGACGCCACCAGGCTGATATGCGTGCTCTTGCGCGCTTCTTCGCTGGCCAGGTACTGCGCCAGGCCGGCGTCGCTCAGGCTGCGCACGCGGCCGAACAGGTCGAGTTCGAAGGAACTGACGCCAATCCCGGCCGTGTACAGGCTGGTGATGCTGTCGTCCGGCCCCGGCGAGCGGTTGCCGGCCACGCTCAGGTTGAGCGACGGCAGGCGGTCGGCGCGGCGGATCTGGTACTGCGCGCGCGCCTGTTCGATGTTCAGGATCGCCACGCGCAGGTCGCGATTATTGTTCAGCGCCAGTTCGATCAATTGCTTCAGGCGCGCATCGGCAAAGAAGCGCTGCCAGGCGATGCCCGACGCCGCTTCGGTACTGGCGCTGCCGACGGCTTGCAGCGCAAAAGCGGGGGCCACCGGCGCGGCCGGACGCTCGTACTTCGGCGCCATCGATGCGCAGCCGGCCAGGGCCAGGGCCAGCGCCAGCGCCAGGGGAGTCAGTCTTGTCATCAAATCAGTCATGTTTTACCTCTGCGATCGGCGCGGCGCCATCTTCGTGCGCGTACTTCTTGCGCTGGCGCTCGCTGCCCTTGAATAGTTTGCGCACCACCACGAAGAACACGGGGATGAAGAATACCCCGAGTGCGGTCGCGGTGATCATGCCGCCGGCCACGCCGGTGCCGATGGCGCGCTGGCTGGCCGAACCTGCACCGCTGGCGATCACCAGCGGCATGACGCCGAGGATGAACGCGAACGATGTCATCAGAATCGGGCGGAAGCGCAGGTGGCACGCTTCGATCGCCGCTTCGACCACGCCCTTGCCCTGCGCTTGCAGGTCTTTGGCGAATTCGATGATCAGGACCGCATTCTTCGCGCCCAAGCCGATGATGGTGATCAGCCCGACCTTGAAGTAGACGTCGTTGGGAAAGCCGCGGCTGCCGGCGGCCAGCAGCGCGCCCAGCACGCCGAGCGGCACCACCAGCAGCACCGACACCGGAATCGACCAGCTTTCGTACAGCGCGGCCAGCGCCAGGAACACCGCCAGCAGGGCGAAGCCGAGCAGGATGAACACGGTCGAACCGGACAGTTGTTCTTCGCGCGACTGGCCGGTCCATTCGAAGCCGAAGCCCGGCGGCAGTTCGGACGCGATGCGTTCCATTTCGGCCAGCGCTTCACCGGTGCTGCGGCCCGGCGCGGCATCACCCGCGATGCGCATGGTCGGGTAGCCGTTGTAGCGCACCGTCTGCATCGGGCCGGTGATCCAGCGCGTCGTGGCGAACGACGACAGCGGCACTTGCTGGCCCTTGTTGTTGACCGCGTTCAGCTTCAAGAGGTCTTCTGGCTGCATGCGGTCCTTGGCGTCGGCTTGCACCACCACGCGCTGCAGGCGCCCGGCGTTCGGGAAGTCGTTCACATAGGACGAACCGAGCGAGGTCGAAATCGCGGTGTTGATGGCGTCAAACGTCACGCCCTGCGCATTGGCTTTGTCGCGGTCGATCTCGAGCTGCACTTGCGGCGCGTCTTCCAGGCCTTCCGGCCGCACGCCGGCAAGAATCGGGCTCTTGCTGGCCGCGCCGAGCACCTGGCCGCGCGCCGCCAGCAGCGCCTCGCGTCCCAGTCCGCCACGGTCCTGCAGGCGGAACGAGAAGCCGGTGCTGCTGCCCAGTTCAGGAATCGGCGGCGGGCTGATGGCGAAGATGAAGGCGTCGCGTACCTTGCTCATGCGGCCCGAAATACGTCCCGCCACGTCGCCGGCGCTGTGGCCCGCGCCGGTGCGCTCTTTCCAGTTCTTGAGCGTGATGAAGCCGAGCGCCATGTTCTGGCCCGAACCCGAGAAGCTGAAACCCTGCACCCCGACCATGCTGGCCACTTCGGGCTGTTTGAGGATGAAGTCTTCGGCCTCGCGCAGCGCCTTGCCGGTGCGTTCCAGCGTGGCGCCAGGCGGCAGCTGGAAGTTGGCGATGATGTAGCCCTGGTCTTCGTTCGGCAGGAAGGAGTTCGGCAGGCGCACGAACAGCAGGCCCACCACGGCGACCAGCGCGACGAACACGATCATCGAGCGGCCGGTGTGGCGCAAGGTGGTGGCGACCCAGCCTTCGTACTTCTTGGCGGTGCGCGTAAAGCCCCGGTTGAACCAGCCGAAGAAACCGGTCTTGGCGTGATGGTGGCCGGCTTCCACCGGTTGCAGGAAGTGGGCGCACATGGCCGGCGTGAGCGAGAGCGCCATGAAGGCCGAGAAAATGATGGAGGTGACCATCACCGCCGAGAACTGGCGGTAGATGTTGCCGACCGCGCCGGCAAAGAAGGCCAGCGGCACGAACACCGACACCAGCACCACGGTCACGCCGATGATGGCGCCCGAAATCTGGCCCATCGCCTTGCGCGTCGCTTCGAGCGGCGGCAAGCCTTCTTCGCTCATGATGCGCTCGACGTTTTCGACCACCACGATGGCGTCATCGACCACGATACCGATCACCAGCACCATGCCGAACATGGTGAGCACGTTGATCGAAAAGCCCATCGCCAGCAGGCAGGCCAGCGACCCGAGCAGGGCCACCGGCACCACGATGGTGGGAATGAGGGTGTAACGGAAGTTTTGCAGGAACAGGTACATCACCAGGAACACCAGCACCACCGCTTCGACCAAGGTTTCGAGCACTTGTTTGATGGAGATCTCGACGAAGGCCGAGCTGTCGAACGGCACCGCGTATTTCATCCCGGGCGGGAAATACTTGGACAGTTCGGTCATGCGCGCGCGTACCAGCTTGGCCGTTTCCAGCGCATTGCCGCTCGGGGCGAGCTGGATGCCGATACCGGTCGACGGCTTGCCGTTCAGGCGCGCCGATGTCGAGTAGCTCTGGCCGCCGATTTCGATGCGCGCCACTTCCTTCAGGCGCACGGTGGAGCCGTCCGGATTGGCGCGCAGGACGATATTGCCGAACTGTTCGACGTTGGCCAACTGGCCGCTGACGACCACGGTGGCGGTAATGGCCTGGCCGCCGATGTTCGGCAGGTCGCCGATGGTGCCCGAGGCCACTTGCGCGTTCTGGGTGCGGATGGCGTTGTTCACATCGGCCGGCGACAGGTTAAAGCCGACCAGCTTGGCCGGATCGATCCAGATGCGCATGGCTTTTTCGGTACCGAACAACTGGGCCTGGCCGACCCCGCGGATACGCTGGATTTCAGGCAGCACGGTGCGCGAGGCGTAGTCGCCCAGCGCGATCGGGTCCCATTTCGGATCGTCCGACGAGAGGATGGTAAACAGCAGGAAGTTCGAACGCGCTTTATCGACGCGCACGCCCTGCTGCACCACCGCCTGCGGCAGGCGCGGGGTGGCGCGGCCAAGGCGGTTCTGCACGTCGACCTGGGCCAGGTCGGCATTGGTGCCGGTCTCGAAACTGAGCGTGATGGTGCCGCTGCCGTTGGCCTGGCTGTTCGATTCCATGTAGATCAGGCCGGGCGAACCGTTCATCTCGCGTTCGATCACGCTGATGACGCTGTCCTCCAGGGTCTGGGCTGAGGCGCCAGGATAGCTGGTGGTGACCACGATCGCCGGCGGAGCGACGGTCGGGTACTGGGCGATCGGCAGCTGGGTGATCGCCACCGCGCCGACAACCATGATGAATAATGCGATCACCCACGCAAAAATGGGGCGGTCAATAAAGAAACGAGCCATGAAGTAGTCCTGTTATATGTTTAACGTCCGGCGGCCGGCGCGGCGCTGGCCGCAGGCGCGGCGGCGGCACTGGCGGCAGGAGCGGCGGCGGCGGGTGCGCCACCGGCGGCCGGCGCGGCGTTGCGCGTCCACGGCACCGGCTTGACCGTCATGCCGGGCGCCTGCATTTTCTGGAAGCCGTCGACGACGACCTGTTCGCCCGGCTTGATGCCGTCCAGGACGATCCAGTTGCCGTTCTGCTGCGACGCCACCTTGATTGGACGCGGGCCGGGCTTGCCGTCCGGGCCGACGATGATGACCGTGTCGCCCTGGCTGCCGCGCGTGACGGCTTGCTGGGGAATGAGCATCCCGGCCGGCAGTTCGGCCTGCGACAGGCGCACGCGCACATACTGGCCCGGCAGCAGCATGCCATCCTGGTTCCCCACTTCGGCGCGCAGGGTGACCTGGCCCGAGGTCGGGTCGACGCTCACGTCGGAAAACAGCAGCTTGCCCTTGTCGGCCAGTTCGGAGCCGTCTTCCATCACGATCGTCACCGGCAGCGATTCGGCGTTGCGCACTTTCAGGCTGGCCGACTTGCGCAGGCGTTGCAGGTCGGTGGCCGACTGGGTGAAGTTGACGTAGACCTTATTGGTTTGCTGGATCAGGGCCAGCTGGGTCGCTTCGGTGGCGCTCACCAGCGCGCCTTCCGTGACCAGCGCGCGGCCGATGCGACCGGCGATCGGCGCGGTGACCTTGGTGTAGCCATTGTTGATCTGGGCGATCTGCAGCGCCGCCCTGGCGGCTGCGACGTCGGCCTCGGCCTGCTTCTGGGTGGCGACGACGTTGATGTATTCCTGCTTGCTGACCGCGTTCGCTTCGACCAGCGGCTTGTAGCGCGCGGCCTGGGCGGCGGCCTGGGTCAGGTTGGCCTGGGCCTTGCCGAGGGTGGCCTGGGCGGAGAGGAGCGAGGCGGCGTACGAGGCTGGATCGATCTGGAACAGTTCCTGGCCGGCCTTGACTTCGCTACCCTCGGTAAACAAGCGCTTGAGCACCACGCCGTTTACGCGCGCGCGCACCTGGGCCACGCGGATCGGTTCGACCCGGCCCGGCAGCTCGGTTTGCAGGGCGACTGGCTCGAACCTGGCCGTGATAACCCCCACTTCCGGCGGCGGGCGCTGGGCGCCGGCGCCTGGCGCTGCGTCTTTCTTGTCGCCGCAGGCCGATAACAAAGCCAGCGCAGCGAGGGTGCAGGCGGCGATCCGGCGCAGCGACGGGGACGGGGAAGGGAGGAGGGTGTGGCGCATTACGTGTGCATCCTTTAAGTAGGCGACGAGCTGTCCTTACACGCACCGGAGGGTGTAATGACAAAGTTCATCGCGGGCTTCTTGATTTTGGAATATACTAACATGACTGTATGTTTAATGTTTGACAGCCCCTGAAAGGGAGTAGTTGCATGGTCCGCAGGACAAAGGAAGATGCGCTGGCAACGCGCGACAGCATCATGGATGCGGCCGAGCAGTTGTTCATCGAACGGGGTGTGTCGGGAACGAGCTTGCAGCATATTGCGAGTGCGGCCGGGGTGACGCGCGGCGCGATTTACTGGCATTTCGAAGACAAGGGCGCGCTGTTCAACGCCATGATGGAGCGCGCCACCATGCCGCTCGAGTCGGCGATGCAGACCCTGGCCGGTGCGGCGGGGGAGGACCCGCTCGGGCATTTGCGCAGCTATGCGCTGTGCGTGTTCGACTTGACGATCAACGATCCGAAAGCGCGCCGGGTGTTCGAGATCGCCACGCTCAAGCTGGAGTACGTGGGCGAACTGTCGGCGCTTCGCGAGCGCCGGATGCAGCATCGCGAGCATTTCCTGGCCAGTGTCGAACGGATCGTGAAGGAAGCGATTGCGCATGGCCGGTTAAAAGACACGGTCAAGCCGCAAGCGGCGGCGCTGGGGTTGTTTATCCTGATCGAGGGACTGGTGCGCGGCTGGCTGATCATGCCGGATTTTAATCTGGAGCAGCTCGGTGCGGAAATCGTCGATACGCATCTTGATTCTCTCCGCGCTTGATCAGGTCGTCGCTCCGCGCTGATAATGGACAAGCCGCTATCCGTAAGTCCGTCGTTCCCGCGCCAAGGCGGCCCTCGGCGCGGGAACGACGTAGCGGTGGGATGTCAGCGCTTCAGGATCTAGCGCATACCCGTAATAATCTGCTTGAGTTTCCCCGAATCGGCACAGAACGCGCGAATTCCTTCGGCCAGCTTCTCGGTCGCCATCGCATCTTCGTTCATCATGAAGCGGAAGGTCTTCTCGTCGATCGCCACCTTCTCGATCGACACCGCCGACGCATTGGCAACGAGCTTGCGCTCGACCGGCTCATTGCTGTCGGCCAGTTTTTGCAGCAGTTCCGGGCTGATGGTCAGCAAATCGCAGCCGGCCAACTCCAGGATCTGCGACGTGTTGCGAAAGCTTGCGCCCATCACTTCGGTGGTGTAGCCGAACTTGCGGTAGTAGTTATAGATGCGCTTGACCGACTGTACGCCCGGATCTTCCGCGCCGGTATACTCAAGGTCGTTGGCTTTCTTGAACCAGTCGTAGATGCGGCCGACGAACGGCGAAATGAGCTGCGCGCCCGCTTCGGCGCAGGCGATGGCCTGGGCCAGCGAAAACAGCAGGGTCATATTGCAGCGGATGCCTTCTTTCTGCAAGATCTCGGCGGCGCGGATGCCTTCCCAGGTCGAGGCGATCTTGATCAGGACGCGCTCGCGGCCGGCGCCGGCTTCTTCGTACAGGGCGATCAGCTCGCGGCCCTTGGCGACGGTCGCTTCGGTATCGAACGACAGGCGCGCATCGATCTCGGTGGACACGCGCCCCGGAATGATCTTGAGGATTTCCATGCCGAAGTCGACCAGCACGCGGTCGATCACGTCGCCGGTGGACAGGTCGGGGAAGTCGCGCACGGCTTTTTCGAGCAGGGGTTTGTATTCGGGCTTTTGCACCGCTTTCAAGATCAGCGACGGATTGGTGGTGGCGTCGCGCGGGGTGTACTGTTTGATCGACTGAAAATCGCCGGTGTCGGCAACGACCTTGGTAAATTGCTTGAGTTGTTCGAGTTGGTTCATGGTTGCGCTAACGGGTGAGAGATCAGAGCCTTATTGTACAACCATGTACCGGCTTGTCTATCCGATAAAGGAATCGAACTGCATGTCGAATTCCTGCAACGCTTTCTGCGCGTTCTGCATCTTCTTCCTGAACTCCGGCCCGCGCTGCAGGGCCAGCCCCACCGCCAGCACGTCGATCACCACCAGGTAGGCCAGGCGCGCCGAAATCGGCGTGTACGGGTCGATGTTGAACACCAGGTCGATCGGGATCAGCACCGTGGCCATGTCGGCCAGCGGGGTGCCCGAGGGCGCCAGCACGATCACGTCGGCTCCGCCACGGCGCGCCAGCTTGGCCGAGCGCACCAGCGCCGAGTTGTTGCCGCGCTGGGAAATGGCCACCACCGCGTCACCCGCGTGCAGCAGCGAAGCGGCGATGCTGTGGATGGCCGGATCGGCGTAGGCCACCGTCGGCACGCCGGAGCGGAAGAATTTGTGCTGGGCGTCGGTGGCGACGATGCCCGACGTGCCCTGGCCGTAGAACTCGATCTTTTTCGCGCGCGACAAAATATCGAGCGCGCGCTGGATCGCTTCGGGATTGAGGTTGTTGCGCAGGTCGAGCAGGGTGTTGATCGAGCGGCTGCAGATCTTGTTGACCAGGTCCGCCGCCAGGTCGTCCTGGGTCGGCTGCTCGTTGGCGCCGGGCAGGGCCAGCGCCAGGCCCTGCGCCAGTTTGAGCTTGAACTCGTGCCAGCCGTCGTAACCCAGGGTGCGGCAAAAGCGCACCACGGTCGGCTCGGACACCTGGGCGCTCTTGGCCAGCGCGGTGATGTTCTGGCTGACCGTGGCCGACGGTTGTTCGAGCACCGCCAGCGCGACTTTTTTCTCCGATTTGGAGAGCGAGTCGAGCTGGGTGCGGATGGAGTCTAAAAGCACGGGTTTTGTCTTCCGTTAGTCTTCTGGAAAAGGTGAAGCAGGGGTTTCGCGGTGCACCGCACCGCGCCTGCGTAACGGTCTGGCCTTGCATGGCCAGACTCCTTGCGCTCCCATTATTAGTCTTCCGGGAGCGGTGAAGCAGGGGTTTCGCGGTGCACCGCACCGCGCCTGCGTAACGGTCTGGCCATGCATGGCCAGACTCCTTGCGCTCCCATTATTAGTCTTCCGGGAGCGGTGAAGCAGGGGTTTCGCGGTGCACCGCACCGCGCCTGCGTAACGGTCTGGCCTTGCAAGGCCAGACTCCTTGCGCTCCCACTATTTAGTCTTCAGGGAGCGCTTCTTCGCGCCACTGCAGGCCATCGCGTCCGATCAACGCGCTGGCGGCGGCGGGGCCCCAGGTGCCGGCGCTGTACGGAATCGGCACGCTGTCTTCCTGGTCCCAGTGATCGAGGATCGGTTCGACCCATTCCCATGCCGCTTCCAGTTCGTCGCCGCGCATGAACAGGGTCAGTTGACCGCGCAGGACGTCCAGCAGCAGGCGCTCGTACGCTTCCATGCGCGGGGTCTTGAACTGTTCGCGGAAATCGAGTTCGAGTTCGGCTTGTTTCAGGCGCATGCTGTCGCCCGGGGTCTTGGCCATCAGGTTCAGCGACAGGCCTTCGTCCGGTTGCAGGCGGATCACCAGGCTGTTGGGCTGGAAGCTGCTGGTCGGCTGGTTGAAGATCGAGTGCGGAATCTGCTTGAAGCGCACCACGATTTCGGCCAGGCCGTCGGCCATGCGCTTGCCGGTACGCAGGTAGAACGGCACGCCGGCCCAGCGCCAGGTATCGATTTCGGCCTTGATGGCCACAAATGTCTCGGTGCGCGACTGCTGCGGCGCCTCCGGTTCGTCGCGGTAGCTCGGCACGGCCTTGCCATCGACATGGCCGGCGCGGTACTGGCCGCGCACGATGTTCTGCGCCAGGGTGGTCGGGGTGAAGCGCTTGAGCGAGCGTAGTACCTGCAGCTTGGCGTCGCGCACGGCGTCGGGCGCGATCGAGGTGGGCGGCTCCATGGCGACGATGCAAAGCAGTTGCAGCAGGTGGTTTTGCAGCATGTCGCGCAGGGCGCCGGAGGTATCGTAATATCCCATGCGGTTGCCCACGCCGATTTTTTCGGCGATCGTGATCTGCACGTCCGAGATCCATTCGCGGCGCCACAGCGGCTCGAACAGGATGTTCCCGAAGCGCAGGGCCAGCAGGTTCTGCACGGTCTCCTTGCCGAGGTAGTGGTCGATCCGGTAGATCTGCGATTCGGCGAACACCTTGCCGACTTCAAAGTTGATCTGCTTGGCCGATTCCAGGTCGCGCCCGAGCGGTTTTTCGAGCACCACGCGCGAGTTGGCGGTGGCAAGACCGGCGCCGGCCAGGTTGTCGCAGATTTGCGCGAACAGGTGCGGCGGGGTGGCCAGGTAATAGACGCGGGTGATCTTGTCGTCGTTGCGCAGGGCTTCGACCAGGGCGGGGTAGGTGGCCGCGTCGGTGGCGTTGAGCGACACGTAGACGATGCGCTTGACGAACTTGGCCCAGCCTTCCTCGACCAGTTTTTTCACGTGCGGCTTGGCGGTGCTCTCGACCGTTTGCAGGAATTCTTCTTGCGAGATGTCGTTGCGGCCGACGCAGATGATGCGCGCGGTCTGGGGCAGGTCGTTGGCGACATCGCGCGCGTACATCGCGGGGAGCAGCTTGCGCATCGACAGGTCGCCGCTGCCGCCAAAAAGAACGAGGTCAAAATCGGTAAGAGCCATAGTATGTGATCGCAGAAAGTAGGGGGCCGGATGATGATGCCGCTAGTTGCCGCCGGCTGGCGCACGCAAGGGAGCACAAGCAGAAAGGGTAGCGAAGCTGTTTGTGTAAATTTACTACATATATATGTGGTTCGCAAGAAATTTTACTACGCATTTCCAGATCCAGCCGGTTCGATCCGCCTGCCCGACAACATCAGGATGCCGCAAGGTCGGTGCTCACTGCGCTGATAAGCTTGGCTGGAACAAACGCGTTACGGGCGGCCGCACGGCTTGCCTGCTTCGTGCCCGGAGCACAACCTTGTCAAGGTATGTGCAAGTGGCATGTTACCGAATTGAATCGTCAACATGCTCGCTTACTTTTCGGAGACTCATCATGCAAGCAATCGACCAACTCGCGTCCGCCCTGGCCGCCGTGCTTGGCGCCGCCGCCGGCGGCGCGCTCGCCCAGGAACAACACGGACACGCCGATTTCTGCGCGCCGACAAGCAAGGCCACGCCCGTGCTGAGCACCAGCGATTTCGATGGCGACGGAACGGTGACGCGCAAAGACATCCGCCTGCTCAGGCAGCAGCTCAGGACGGGCCAGTATGTCGATTTTTTCGACCGCAATGCCGATCATGTGCTCGATCGCAAGGATATCGCGATCGCGGCGGCCGAAGCCGGGTCGGCGGGCACGGAACCGGACCGCCAGTTGGCCGCCGCCTACCAGGGCACCAAGGCCTGCCGCAACATCGGCAGCGCCATCCGCGCCGGTTTCGTTCCCTGGACGCCATCTTTCCACGGCCACGGCACGCACCGGGTCCAGCGCCCGGAAAAAGGCTCGCTCGGCTACGCCTTCGACCCCGGCGCGCCGGAAGGGCTCAATGACGATTTCTGTGCGCAGCAGAAGTAAGGACATTGACGGCTTGCCGGTATTGCCTGCTCACTTCAGCGGCAAGCGGATCGTAAACGTGGTCCCCTTGTCCTTGCCCGCGCTGGCCGCCGACAGCGAGCCGCCGTGCAGCTCCACCAGGTGGCGCGCAATGTACAAGCCCAGTCCCAGTCCGGCCGCATTGGCGTGGCGCTGCAGGTTGAAGGCCCCGAACACGTGCGGCAGATCGTGCGCCGCGATGCCCTGGCCCGAATCGGCCACGGCGATTTCTACCTGCTCGGCGCCCTCGCTGATCGCCACGCGGATGGTGCCGCCGCGCGGCGTGAACTTGATCGCGTTGAACAGCAGGTTCCACAGCACCTGCTGCAAGCGCCGCCCGTCCGCTTCCAGGCGCACCCGGTCGCCGTAATCGACCGGCGTGACCGCCAGCATGATCTCCTTTTCGCTGGCGCTGCCTTCCACCGTCGACAAGGCGTCGCGCATCACCTGTCCCAGCGCCACCGGCGTGCGCGCGATCGACATTTGCCCGGTCAGGGTGCGCGCGGCGTCGATCAGGTCGTCGATCATGGCCGCTTCCTGGCCGATGTGTACGCGCATCGCCATCAAGCCGCTTTCCACCTTGGGCGGCAGGTCGTTCACGGTTTTGAGCAGCACCTCGATGCGCATCGACAGCGCCGACAGCGGCGTGCGCATCTCGTGCGACACGGTGGCCAGAAACAGGTCGCGCGCGCGGTTGACCCGATTGAGTTCTTCGATGGTTTCGCGCTGGCGGTCGATCGAGCCGGCCAGCGTTTGCAGCAGCGCGCCGTAGGTGGCCAGGCGCGCCTCCGACACCGGCGACTCGAGCCGCACCTCGCTCCACAGCGCATGGCCCGACACGCCCACTTGGGCGCCGATGCTCTCGCATGCCATTGGCGAGCTGAAGTCGTTGAAGCGCCAGCCGTACACCAGCACCCCGTACACCTGGCCGAACTGGGTCAGCGCCAGGCTGCATACGCGCATGCCATGAAAACTGCTTTCTTCGGCGCTCTGGCTGGCGAACACGCGCGCGGCGATGCGCTTCTCCAGGGCCGTGCCGGGGCCGTCGTCGCGCCACAAGGCCGATGTGGCGAGCACGCGCGCGGTGGAGGAGGCCACCAGCGGCCCCACCTGGCGCCAGCCGCGCACGTCGTACAGCGACACCGTCAGGCCGCTGGCCTGCGAAAACTGGGTCAGCGGCGTGAGCCACTCGTCCCAATCGATGCCGGCATCGCTGGCGACGGCAAGGTTGATCATGCTCGATTATCGGTCGGCAGTTCGACCGAGTCGGGCAGGGGCGCTCCGCGCGCCACCGCGTCTTCGACGAGAGGGCTCTGGCGCGACGGCGAGCGCGAAAGCAGGCCGTAATACGAGGAAAACGGCAGCTGCGGCACCACGCCGGCCGGATCGGCGTAAGCGCTTTCTTCGTCAAGCAGCTGCAAGCCGCCTTCGGCAATCACGTATTCGCGCGTGATCTGGCGATTGCGGCTGCCGCGCACCTTGGGCACGGCGATCGCGCGCCGCAGCACGGTGGAGATTTCGACATAATTGAGCAGGATGATGTTGTCGACCAGGTGCGAGCCCTTGAGCTCTTCGCTGATCTGCGAAATGCCCAGCAGCTCGGGGCTCTCGTAATTGAAGACGATGGTCGCCAGCCGGTTCTTGAAGAAGGTGGCCAGCGCGTACAGGTAGTCGGCCACCTCGGTCGGGCTGGTCATCTCGTACACCGCGCACGAGTCGAAGACCACGCAGTCGATGCCCTTTTCCTCGACCAGCTTGATGATGCGGTCGAAGTGGATATCGAGTTCGAGTTCGAGCGGAGACTCGTAGTGGATGAACAGTTCACCCTTGTCCATCAGGCCGGCCAGGTCGAACCCGAGGGTGGCGGCGTTGCGGATCAACTGGCGCGGGTGTTCGTCCAGGCTCACCAGCAGCGTCTTGTGGCCGGTGCTGATGGCCGCAGCGAGGAACTGTACGCTGAACACCGTCTTGCCGGTGCCCGAGATGCCGCTGACCATGGTGACCGAGCCGGCATACAGGCCGCCGTCCATCATCTCGTCGATGGCCCTCGAGCCGGTCGAGATGCGCTGGTCGGAGGTTTGCTGGTCGATCAGGCTGATCGGGCGCGACTGCGCGCGGCGGTAGACGTGGACCCCGCGCCCGCCTTCGATGCGCATGGTGTGGCTGCCGGCGATGAAATCCTGGCCGCGCGATTTGAGCACCGTCAGGCGCCGGTGTACGCGGCGGCGGTGATCTTCGCGCGCCAGCGAGATGATGGTGTCGAACACGAAGCGCTCGTGCGACGGCACCGAACCGAGGCTCTCGTCGCGTTCGGCCGTAACCATGGTGGTCACGCCCATGCGCGCCAGGCCTTCGATGAGCAGATGCACGTCTTCGCGGAACGGCTTGTCGTGTACTTCGGCGTACAGGCGCATCGGGGTCAGGCCGTCGATCAGCAGGCGCTTGGCGCCGATCGACTTGAGGGCGTCGGCAAAGGCGCCGTCGGCATTGCGGAACTCGCTGAGCAGCACGGCCGGACTGGTCTGGATCACCTTGATCTTGCCGGTGTCGATCAGGCCTTGCAGGTCCCAGTTGAAGCCCGCCGCGTCGCGCAGCAGCTTGGCCGTATCGAGTTCGAACGAGACAATGGCGCCGGGTTCGTCGTACAGGGCCGCGCCGGCGTAGATGAATCCCAGGCCGAGCGTGGTCTTGCCGGTGCCGGGCGCGCCTTCGACGATCAGGTTGTTGCCACGGGGGATGCCCCCCAGCAAAACTTCGTCCAGTCCGGTGATGCCTGTTTTGACCAGCATGTTCAAATGACTTCCTTCAATGTGTTTCATGCATTCTTAATTGCTCGCTAGTTTATCACCGGGCATCGAATCGTTTCAGTACAACTGCCATTTTGCCGTGCATCGTTGTTAGCAGGTATATTACTCGACGGAATCGATGGCAATCCCACAACCCTCGATCCCCCCTTGTAGCGACTAACCCGATAGGATGGATATGAAATACTTGGCAATAGCGGCGCTGCTGGCCGCCGGTCCGGCGTGCGCGGGCGGCTTGGACGACATGAAAGCGGCGCTGGGGCTGTTGCAGGGCCAGGGCACGTTACGGGCGGCGTACGAGGTGCGCGAGACGCACACGGAGCTCGACGCCAAGCCGCTCAAGGGACCGGAAACGGCGATGGCGGCGGCGCAGGTGGAGGACGATCCGGCCGGGCTGGAAATCCGCTGGGACCGCGGGCTGCTCAAGCGCGCGGCGGACGAGTCGAGCGTGGCCAAGGGGGCCAAGCGCAAGCAGGCGTTGTCGCAACTGGTGGCGTCGAGTTCCGCGCCGCGCCTGGCGATGGCGATGAACTACGCGCCGCGCTTGCTGCAGATGCTGGCGATCAGCCAGTTCAAGGCGGAGCGCGCCGATACCTTTCAGGGCAAGCCGGCCAGGCTGGTGGAGCTGACGATGACGCCGCAGGAAGAGGTGAACCAGAACGTCAGCATCAAGGACAACACGATTGAAGCGCGTTTCTGGCTCGGGCCGGACGGGGTGCCGCTGGGGGCGGTGACGACCCACACGATCAAGGCCAAGCTGATGGTGTTCATGTCGTACGAGAAGACCACCAAGGAGGAGTTCACGTTCGGGGTGGTGAATAACCGGCTGGTGGTGCTCAAGCGCGAGATGCAGGGGAAGGAGAAGGGGCCGGGGACGGAGAATGAGTTCAAGAATTTGTATACGATGACGCCGAAGTTGTAGTCGGTATCAATCCGGCGCTGTCGCGAAAGCTGTCTGCCCCGTAGACGCCGCTGTCAACGTAAACCACCGTCGTTAGCATAACCTCCGGCGTTAGCATAACCTCCGGCGTTAGCATAACCTCCGGCGTTAGCATAACCTCCGGCGTTAGCATAACCTCCGGCGTTAGCATAACCTCCGGCGTTAGCATAACCTCCGGCGTTAGCATGACCTCCGTCGTCCCCGCGCAGGCGGGGACCCAAGTATCTTCTTGCTTACAACTACAGCACGAACTTGGTTCCCCGCCAAGGGGGCCGCCGAGGCCGGGGACGACGGCTTTGAGCATGACGGTAGATGGCAAGCGCCGGCTGATATGCGGGGCTACGGCTGGTACGCGTGTTCCTCCCGCCCCGCCACATCCACCCTCAGCGACAGCACGCAGCCATTGAAGGGATAGCTCGCGCGCTCCGCCTCCGGCCGGCCGTGGCTGGCGCTGGTCACATACAAGGTGCGCAAGTCGTCGCCGCCGAACGCGATCATGGTCGGGCACTTGACCGGCAGCTTCACTTCGCGCAGCAGTTCGCCCGATGCCGCAAAGCGCAGCAGGCGCGCGCCTTCGAACATCGCGCACCAGTACGCGCCTTCGCTGTCGACCGCGGCGCCATCGGGCCGCCCGCCGTAGTCGTCCGCCTTCTTATCGGCCGAAAACAGCTGGAACGTCTCGCGCGCCTTCGCCTCGCCGCTCGCGACGTCGAAGCGATAGCGGTCGATCCGGTGCGCGGCGGTATCGGCGTGATACATCGCTTGCCCGTCCGGCGTAAAACCGAGTCCGTTCGAATTCATCATCCCGCCCGACCATTTGAGGCTGACAACGCCTTTCTCCAGGCAGAACATCTGCGCCGCCTGCTGGTCGCGCGGCTCGTAAATGGTGCCGACCCAGAAGCGCCCGGCCGCATCGACCCGGCCATCGTTAAAGCGCGTGGTGGCGGTATCGTACGGTGCGGCGGCGATGTCGCTTAGCGCGCCGCTGCCGGTGTCGAGATGCACGAAGCCGGCGCGCGTGGCCACCACCAGGCCGCCGCCGGCGTGGATGGCCAGGGCCGCCGGTTCGGTCGCCATGCGCCACTGGCGGTGCGCGCCGCTGGCCGGGTGCAGCGCATGCACCGTAAAGCCGCCGATGTCGACCCAGTACAAGGTCTGTTCGGCGGCATGCCAGAGCGGGCATTCGCCCACCAGCATCGGGGTGTCGTAGACGGGCGCGACGGCCGCTGCGATGGCGTCGGTACCCATTACACCGCCGCCTTGGCCATGGCGATCAGGCCATTGGTGGAGCTGTCGTGCAGATCGGGCTGCGGCTCGCCGGTCAGTTCGGCCTCGATCTTCTTGGCCAGCACCTTGCCCAGTTCGACGCCCCACTGATCGAAGCTGTTTACATCCCAGATCACGCCCTGCACGAAGGTCTTGTGCTCGTACAGCGCGACCAGGGCGCCGAGCGTGTAGGGCTTGAGGTACTCCATCAGGATCGTGTTGCTCGGACGGTTGCCGGGGAAGGTCTTGTGCGGCGCCAGCGCTTCGATTTCGGCCAGCGACAGGCCTTGCGACTGCAAATCGGTCCGCACTTCGTCGATGGTTTTGCCGCGCATGAAGGCTTCCGACTGGGCGAAGCAGTTTGCCAGCAGCGCGGCGTGGTGGTTTTCCAGTTCGTGGCCGGGGCGCAGCGCGGCGATGAAGTCGATCGGCGTGATGTCGCTACCCTGGTGCAGCAGCTGGAAGTAGGCGTGCTGGCCGTTGGTGCCGCAATCGCCCCAGATCACCGGGCAGGTCGGGGTATCGACCGGCTGGCCGCCCTTGGTCACGCGCTTGCCGTTGCTTTCCATGTCGAGCTGCTGCAGGTAGGCCGGGAAGCGGTTCAGGTCCTGGTGGTAAGGCGCGATCGAGACCGAGCCGCAAGCGAGGAACTGGCGGTTCCAGAAGCCCACCAGCGCAAGCAGCACCGGCATGTTCGCTTCGAGCGGCGCTTCCCGGAAGTGCTGGTCCATCGCGTGCGCGCCGGCCAGCAGGTCGCTGAAGTGGCCGAAGCCGACGCACAAGGCGACCGGCAGGCCGATCGCCGACCATACCGAATAGCGTCCGCCGACCCAGTCCCAGAACGGGAACATATTGGCCGGGTCGATGCCGAAGGCCTTGATCGCTTCGGTGTTGGTGGAGACGGCAACAAAATGGCGCGCCAGCGCGTCTTGCGGCGCATGTTGCAGGAACCAGGCGCGCGCGGTCTGCGCGTTCATCATGGTTTCGGTGGTGGTGAAGGTTTTCGAGGCGATGATGAACAGCGTGGTGTCGGGATTGACCTTGGCGAGCGCGGCGTCCATGTCGTGGCCGTCGACGTTGGAGACGAAGTGCATGTTCAGGCGCGGGTGCGCGTATTGACGCAGCGCCAGGCAGATCATCTTCGGTCCCAGGTCGGAGCCGCCGATGCCGATGTTGACGATGTCGGTGATCGGTTTGCCGCTGTGGCCAAGCCATGTGCCGGCGCGCACGGCGTCGGTGAAGATGCGCACCCGGTCGAGCACTTCGTGGACGTCGGCGTTGACGTCCTGGCCGTCGACCACCAGCGGCGTGCCGCGCGGCGCGCGCAGGGCGGTGTGCAGCACGGCGCGCCGTTCGGTGAGGTTGATGCGCTCGCCGGCGAACATGGCGTCGCGCTGGGTTTCGACGCCGCGCTCCCGCGCCAGCTCGACCAGCAGTTCAAGCGTGCGCCCGTCAAGCCGGTTTTTTGAATAGTCTAGGAACAAACCGGCCGCATCGATGGTCAGTTTCGGGAAGCGTTGCGGGTCGGCGGCAAACAGGCCGCGCAATTGCCAGTCTTCGGCCTCGATCGCGTGCGTTTCGAGGGCCTGGAAGCTGGCGGTGGAGGTAAGGGCAGGCTGGCGCATTGGTACTCGCTGTTCGGTTGGTTAGAATCGGGTGCCGGCCGCGCGGCCAGCGCATCGCAGAAGATTATCGAATGATACAGAAATTCACGTAAATTCACTACAAAAAACTGGCGGCCGCAAGTAGCCGAACGCCCGCCCTTATAGCTGTTGCCAGCCATCTTCATTGCCTGTTGCTTGGCAACGGATGACGAAAGTGAGCAAGCCTGGCGAGCAGGATGTACGGTATTGGCGAATTTTGTAGTAAAATTTCACGAAATACATTCATAAGGAACGACCATGGCGTTGCATCCCGTAGTTGAATCGGTCACCAAACGCATCATCGAACGCAGCCGCCCATCGCGCGGCGCGTACCTGGCGCACCTCGACGCGGCGCGCGTCGACGGCCCGCAACGCGGCGCCCTGTCCTGCACCAACCTGGCGCACGGCTTTGCCGCCTTCCCGGCCAACGACAAGCTGATGCTCAAGCAGGTGAAGAAGCCATCGGTGGCGATCGTCTCGGCCTACAACGACATGCTGTCGGCGCATCAGCCGTTCGAGCACTTCCCGGCCATTATCAAGGATGCGGTGCGCGAGGTGGGCGCCGTGGCGCAGTTCGCCGGCGGCGTGCCCGCCATGTGCGATGGCGTCACGCAGGGCCAGCCGGGCATGGAATTGTCGCTGTTTTCGCGCGACGCGATCGCCATGGCCACCGCCATCGCGCTGTCGCACAATATGTTCGATTCGGCGGTGTACCTGGGCGTGTGCGACAAGATCGTGCCGGGCCTGTTGATCGGCGCGCTGCACTTCGGCCACCTGCCGGCGGTGTTCGTGCCGGCCGGGCCGATGACGACCGGGATGTCGAACAAGGAAAAGGCGCGCATCCGCCAGCTGTACGCGCAGGGCAAGGCCACGCGCGAAGAGCTGCTCGAATGCGAGTCGCAGTCGTATCACGGGGCCGGCACCTGCACCTTCTACGGCACCGCCAACAGCAACCAGATGCTGATGGAAATCATGGGCCTGCACATGCCGGGCGCCGCCTTCATCACCCCGGGCACGGCCCTGCGCGACAGCCTCACGCGCGCCGCCGCGCAGCGCGCGGTCGCCATTTCGCAGCAGGGCGGCAGCTACACGCCGGTCGGCCAGATCGTCGATGAAAAGTGCATCGTCAACGCGGTGATCGGCCTGCTCGCCACCGGCGGCTCGACCAACCACACCTTGCACCTGGTGGCGATCGCCAAGGCGGCCGGCATCGTGATCGACTGGAACGACTTCAACGAGCTGTCGGCGATCATACCGATGCTCACCCGGATCTACCCGAACGGCGACGCCGACGTGAACCACTTCCAGGCCGCCGGCGGCCCCGGTTTCGTGATCCGCGAACTGCTCGACGCGGGCCTGTTGCACGACGACGTGACCACCATCCTTGGCAAGGGCTTGCGCGCGCACTGCGCCGAGCCGTTCCTCGATGGCGAAAAAGCGATCTGGAAGGAGCTGCCGGCCCTGAGCGGCGACGACAGCGTGCTGCGCCCGGCGGCGGCGCCGTTCGCGCGCGACGGCGGCATGATCCTGGTGGCCGGTAACCTGGGCCGCGCGGTAATGAAAATCTCGGCGGTCAAGGAAGAACACCGCATCGTCGAAGCGCCGGCGCTG
This sequence comes from Massilia genomosp. 1, assembly GCF_011682185.1. Classification (NCBI taxonomy): domain Bacteria; kingdom Pseudomonadati; phylum Pseudomonadota; class Betaproteobacteria; order Burkholderiales; family Oxalobacteraceae; genus Massilia; species Massilia genomosp. 1. The sequence continues at coordinate 3,017 of NZ_WHJF01000022.1, read as the reverse complement.
ACTTTCAATTCGCAGGAAGACTTCATGCACGCCTACACGGCGGGCAAGCTCGATCGCGACTTCGTGGCGGTGCTGCGCTTCCAGGGGCCGCGCGCCAACGGCATGCCGGAACTGCACGCGCTCACGCCGGCGCTGGCCAATCTGCAGGATGCCGGCCGCCACGTGGCGCTGGTGACCGACGGGCGCATGTCCGGCGCGTCGGGCAAGGTGCCGGCCGCGATCCACGTCTCGCCCGAGATCCTGGCGGGCGGCCCGCTCGGACTGGTGCGCGACGGCGACATCATCCGTCTCGACGCCACCACCGGCACCCTGGAGGCGCTGGTGCCGGCCGCCGTGTGGGCCGCGCGCTCGCAGGCCACGGCCGACCTCTCGTCCAGCCATATCGGCATGGGCCGTGAACTGTTTACGATGTTCCGCAATGCGATCAGCGAAGCGGAGAAGGGCGCCACCACCTTCCCGCTGCCGTCGCCGATTCCCACCACCGTGTCGCTGCACGACACCGCCGACATTGGCGATACCGTGCCCGGCTCCGACGAAGACTTTTTGATCAAGAACCCAAAATGACCATGACCCTACTCGACATCATGCGCTCGGCGAGCGTGATTCCCGTGATCGCCATCGACGATCCAGACCATGCGGTGCCGCTGGCAAAGGCGCTCGTTGCGGGCGGCATCCGCGTGCTCGAAGTGACCTTGCGCACCGCGCACGGCCTGGGCGCGATCCGCGCGATGGCGCAGGTGGAAGGCGCGATCGTCGGCGTCGGCACGCTGACGCAGGCCGATGAATTTGCGGCGGCGCGCGACGCGGGCGCGGTGTTCGGCGTGTCGCCGGGCCTGACCGCCTCCTTGATCGAGGCGGCCCGCAAAAGCGGCTTGCCGCTGCTGCCGGGCGTGATGACGCCGTCCGAAGTGATGGCCGCGCGCGAAGCGGGTTTTCGTCAACTGAAGCTGTTCCCGGCGGTGCCGGCGGGCGGCGTGGGCATGCTCAATGCGATCGGCGGACCGCTGCCGGATGTGACGTTCTGCCCGACCGGCGGCATCTCCATCGAGACTGCGCCGCAGTTTTTGGCATGTAAGAACGTGGCCTGCGTGGGCGGTTCGTGGCTCACGCCGAAGGACGCGATCCTGGCCGGCGACTGGGCCCGCATCACCGAGCTGGCCAGGGCCGCGTCTGCACTGCGCTAAGGCTTGATGGCCGTGCGACCTTTCTGGTGCAGCAAACCGGGGCGTCCCATGACGCCTGGTGAAATCAAGATGGCCACTACGCTGTTCGGCGAGTCCATCGATTACGCGCGGGTCGAGGTGCATGCGCGGCGCTACCTGCCGTTCGGGCTGCAGCCCAAAAACTGCGCCATGACGCCCAACGGCACCATCTACTTTCATCACTCCCGCTGCCTGCCCGATTTTTCGGCCGGCAGCGAACACGCGCGCCACTGGTTCATGCACGAGATGGTGCATGTGTGGCAGCACCAGCTGGGTTATCCGGTGCGGTGGCGCGGCGCGGTGCGCATCGGCTTGAGCTATGTGTACGAACTGGCGGCGCACAAGACGCTGGCCGATTTCAATATGGAAGCGCAGGGCGACCTGCTGGCCGACTATTTCGTGCTCAAGTTCCTGCGCTCCTCCACGGCGATGGAGCAGCGCCGCTATGCGCGCAGCCTGGCGCTGTTCGAGACCGTGCTGGACGGCTTCCGGCGGCATCCGGCGGGCCGCAATCATCTGCCGGGCGCGCGCCGCTAGCGTGCGCCTTTGCCTGGCGACAGGCAGTTCCGATCTCCTGCTGCGCGCTGCAAGCACGTTGGCCCCCTGAACCAGCTTTATTGTCTTCAATGCATCCATCCTGACGCGCTGCGCGTCGGGTGGGACAAGTTTCCTGATTCTGCGTCAAGTCCGCCATAACGTTTGCGCATGCGCGCAGTCAACACTGCGCGGAGCCACCCCTCTATTCTTGGTATTTACTTACTGAATCTTTCATGAGGGAATCTTTTATGCGACCCAATCTACGCATCTTGTGTGCTGTCGTTGTCGCCACGTGGTGCGTGAACGCTGATGCGGCGCCGCCTGTCGGCGAGCTCGATGTGCGGATGGGCAGCGGCGGCACGCCGTGCTTTACGGTCTTTCAGAAAGATGAGCGCCGTTTCGGGGCGCCGGAATTTCGCTCGATCAGTGTGAGTGAGGTGACGCCAGCGGGGAAGTCGCTGATGTGGGCCATGTCGATCCCCCCGCAACGGCCATTTCCGGTCACGTTTCGCCTGTGTATTCCGTATGCGGGGCGCTTACCGGTCTTGCCGAAAACGACAGCGTTGCCACTTCAGCCGGGCAAGGTCTATGAGACCCTGATCGAGATCACGCCGCCGATGCTGCCCAGCGCGCCACGGGCTTATCGCGCCAGGTTTTGCCTGAGCGCAAAGGCCGGTGGGACGGTGCAGCTCCACACGCTCATTGGCGGCGCGTTGGATGGCAAGGGGCGTGCCGGCTGCAGTGGCTAGGAATCCAACGCACGCATTGAGCAGCAAACGGCTTGTCGGTGTAGCGATTTTGACGTAAGTGAAGGAAATTTAGCTTTCCCCGCAACACCTTTTCTGCATTGTTGTCACGCGTCGTGATGTTTCTGCGTTCGCTCAACCCGGCGTCGCTTTCGTTCCCCTACTGTCAGTTAAAGATTCCAATCGGAAACATCTTAAGCCGACAAAAGTGGGCTGGACATGGCGACTATTTCCTCTTCTGAATGTTTGCAGGACCTGGTCGACGAGCGCCAGCATGATCGCCTCTTGCGCTTGTCATTTCCGCACGATGACGGCCCCTTTGCTCAGTTGCTCGTCAACCAGTTGCACGCCTCGGAAGGATTATCGAAGCCGTTCGAATTCGTCGTCGAACTGTTGTCGGGCGATTGAGTATGGTCACTCAACCTGATGGGTTTCGGCGCCATTTTGATCACGTAGCGTGATGGGCGATGGGGTGACCCCCGCAAGGAACTTGAACAAATGCTCCTATTGGGGGAGTCTTCGGTTTCCTAAG
>NZ_WHJF01000229.1:0-2293 GCF_011682185.1 Massilia genomosp. 1 | reverse complement strand
CTCAGTATCGATTTAACCGGCGCTTCGATTTGTCGACCATCTTGACGCGCCTCTTGTACGCTGCTGTCGCCACGGGCAACCGAACCGAAGCGTGGTGTCGGTTAGCTGAAGATCAGCGCTAATCACCTTTCGAAATAACAGTTGACAAACATGCCGCTTCGCGCGGCCGCCGCCCTGCCGGTGCGGGTTGTTTCGCGGCGGCAGGGCGGCGGCCAATAAGGTCTTTTTTGACCTCGTTGGCCGACATGATCTTAGCCTCTTTTTTTGCCGCATTTTCCGAGCACCTGCAATCGCCGCAGTTCCATGCCCAGGCCCGCTATCCAAACCATCCCAACGCCTTCTGCCGACAACGCAAACTGCCGCTGCAAAGCCTGGTGGCAGTCATGCTCGGCGGCATGCGCAAAAGTGTGCGTGCCGAGCTGGACGAATTCTTCAGCCATCTCGAACAGCAGGCGCAACTGGTGCGCACAGTTTCCGAGCGCGCTTTTTTAAAGGCCAGGGCCAAGCTTGCCGCTACCGCCATTCCGGCCCTCAACGACTGGCTTGTCGAGCGCGCCGAGAGCGCCGGCTTTGTGCCGCGCTGGCATGGCCTGCGCCTGGTCGCCGCCGATGCCTCTACCTTGCGCTTCGGGCTGCGAGCGAGCACCGTGCCCAATCCCGCGAGCGCCGACCAGATCGCCTTTGGACTCTTCTTGCCCGATGCCGACATGATGCTGGCAGCGTCGCTGCACAGCGTGCACGAGAACGAACGCCAGATGCTGTTCCAGCACCTCGACCGCCTCGGTCCCGGCGACTTGTTGCTGATGGACCGCGGCTATCCATGTCGCTGGCTACCGGCCGCACTGAACCAGCGTGGAATCGGCTTCTGCATGCGTGTCGAGCGTTCCGGCAACGCCGGATTCACCTGCGTGCGTGATTTTTTGCGCGGCGGTCAGGCCGAGGCGATCGTTACGCTGGGCGCGCCGGACCAGCGCGACTGCACCGACTACGAGTGCCCGCCGGGGCCGCAAACGGTGCGCCTGGTCCGCCACGTTGCCTCCACGGGCAAAGTACGGGTGCTAATGACGAATTTGCTCGATGCCGTACGCTTCCCGGCCACCCTGTTCGGCGGCCTGTACCACCGCCGCTGGCGTATCGAGGAAGCCTTCAAGCGTCTTAAGCACCGCGTTAGCCTCGAACACGTTTCAGGCCTGTCGCAGCTGGCGGTACTGCAGGACTTCGCAGCCAAGGTCGTCTGCGACAATCTGCAGTCTCTGACTGCAACGAGCGCCCACGAACAAGCCCAATTACCAGAACATACGCGTATCAACCACGCCTACGCCCATACCGCGATGAAACCACTACTGCTGGCGTTGCTGCTCGGTACGGCCTCGCTCGCCCAACTGCAGACACTCCTGCGCCTCATCGCTGGCGTCACCTACAGGCACAGGCCCGACATATCCAAGCCCCGAGCGCAGCAGCCAAAGCCGCACAAGTCCATGACGCAGAAACCATGCTGAGGACAAATTTCTTAAGTCCGGTAGATTGGTGTAGCGGGGCGTGAGGATCAGGGTCGGCATGGTGGAAACGTTGGGCGTGAGTTGTCGGAAGCACATCTTACTTAATGCATAGACGGCTTACTCAATTGCGAAGGTGAGTACCCGTCAAATTATATGGCGTGGACTGATGGATGACCCTGCGCCAGCATTGACGATGCGTGTTACGCAAATCAGACGGCTAGACCTTGTTCGCAGAGCGAGTTGAGACTCCCCACGCATCATATTTAAAATCCCCATCAATCGGGATGAAATCGATACACTTCAGATTCCGTTCCGTGGCGAGTTGCATAAATTCACGTGTGCAGACAAGCTGCAGTATTTCTGTGCATTTGAAAAGATGTGGAAACTCACTATTTGATGTGACAAACTTCGTGATGTTATTATAGATAACCTGATCTGGGTATATTTTATTCATTAGCAACTCCCCTGAGTCAACGTTACGTGCCTCTGAGAATGTCGACGAATCTTTGTTCAGTAATGGCAAATGATCTACTGGAAGAAACATGAAATATTCTTTCTCAACCCTTTTTTTTCGCACCACAAATTTCAACGGCACCGCACGAAATTTTACATTCAAATCTTCGCATGTTTCCAAGAATTTTCTGGACACAAATTTTGTTTGAAGTCCATAGAGCCAATTGCAAAACGATTTTTCCGAACTGGCCGACATCAGGAGAGCACGATTTTTCATCGCTTTTTCGTGATATCGGAGGAAATCTGATCGGTTACGGCGGCGGAATCATGGCTAATCTCAT
>NZ_WHJF01000228.1:0-2303 GCF_011682185.1 Massilia genomosp. 1 | reverse complement strand
CGGTTGTAGTTCAAGCCCGTCTCGGTGTCGTGATACTGGCCCAGAAAACGGATCGGCTGGAACCGGGCAACATCATTCGGCGCCTCAGCCTCAACAGCGACCACACTACGGCGCTTCGGCGCAGCCTGGACGACACGCAGCACGTTGCCCCAGGCCTTGTACTCGGATGCCCATACGATCTCGCCTTGCTGGTCGGTCACCTCATTTGGCGTACCAAGGTGATCGGTGTGGATGTGATGGACTTCACTGCGGCGTTCCTCGTCGCCGTCTTGGGCAACGGTGTCGAGCTGCGCCAGCGGCACGAACGAGTCCGGCTCATACACATAAGTCCGCTCCCATTTTCCGCGCGCCTCGCACAGCAAGCGATTTCCCTCCCACACAAAACGTGTCATGCCAAACCCATCGCGCTTGGCAATCCTGCGGCCGAAGGGATCGTAAGCGTACTTGACGGTCTGTACAGTCGGATTCGGTTCCTGGGCATTGCGCGTGACCACCGACTTGACCAGCTGATGCGCCGCATTCCATTCCAGCTTCAGGCGCGTGTGCCTGCCGGTCAGCTTCTCTGTCAGGTTGCCGTGCGCATCGTAGTCGTAGCGCTTGTCCTCGAAAACGCGCACACGGTTGCCTTCAACCCGGCCGGCGCTGGCAACCGTCTCATCGAGCAGATTGTGCGCAGGATCGAACGCAAAACGCTCCGCCAGGTTCGGCTGCACGGCGCTCATGATGCGGCCGATCACGTCGTAACTGTAGGTTTTGCGGCCGTTGCGTTTGTCGTCGATCGCCAGCAGGTTGCCGCTCTCGTCATACTCGTAACGGCGCGCGATCACCGGCTCGGTGCTTGCGCCCACGCCCAGATGGCCGGCAACCTGCGCCAGCAGCCGGCCCACTGGGTCATACTGGAACTGGCTGGTTAGCGCGCCCTGGGTGCGGCTGGTGGCCCTGTGCAGCTTGTCGCGCTCAATGTCGGTGATGACATCGCCGTCAATGTTGATCTGGTGTAGGTGTCCCGAGCCGTAAAACAGGTTGTTGAGAACTCGTCCGTCAGGCAAGACCGTTTTGATCCGGTTGCCCAGCTCGTCGTACTCGTGACGCAACTCGGCGCTGAAGTCGCGGGCCTTCGTATGCTCGCCGACCAGTTGGCCCAGCACATCATAGCGCAGGCTCACTTCGGCATCCGCATTGATGGCGTGGGTCATGCGCCCGACAGAGTCGTAGGCGTAGCGCAGGCGCAATTGTTCAGCCTGGGTGTCGCCGGTGGTGCGTGAGATCAGCGTTTCGACCAACTGGCCGCCGCTGTCGCGACTGTAGTGCGTGTCGATGCGCGTGTACTCACTGCGCTCGGCGCTGCCAAGTTCTTCCTTGGCGGTGATCAGGCCGCTGTCGTCGTAGCGGTAGCGCGTCAGCCGCGCGTCGAAGCCGGTTTCTTCAATCAGGCGATCCAGCGCGTCGTAGACGAAACGGTGGGCGTCGCCATTTTCGTTGATCAGCGCGGCCACGCGGCGGGCATCGTCGTAGCGGTATTCCATCACGCCGCCGCGCGCGTCGATGCGCTTGAGCGGCTGTCCATCCGTGTCGAGCACGTAGCTGGTGCGGTTGCCAAGCGGATCGATGTGCGCGATCAGGCGTCCCAGCGGATCATATTCGTAGCTTTCACCGCCATCGGGCTTTTCGGTCCCTGCAGGCCGGCCGAGCGGGTCATAGCTGTAGAAGGTGCTGTTGCCGTCGGCGTCGGTGGCGCGCAACAGGCGACCCTTGTCGTCGTAGCTGAAGTGGGTCGTGTTGTTGGAGCAGTCGGTGTAGCTGATCAACTGCGCTGCGCTGTTGTAAGCCAGTTTTTTGACGCCACCGGCGGCATCCGTGACCTTGACCGGCAAGCCGTTCGCATCGTATTGGTAGGCGGTGCGGTTGCCCAGCGCATCGGTCACGCTTGTCAGGTTGCCGACCTCGTCATAGCGCAGGGCGGTGGTGGCGCCGAGCGCGTCGGTGATCAGCGCCGGCTTGTCGAACCGGTTGTCATAGACGATGCCGGTGCCCCTGCCGTCGCTTTCGATGCGGGTGACGCGGCCACGCTGGTCGTAGCGGTAGCTCACGCTGCGCCCGCCCGGATCTGTGATGCTGAGGACATTGCCATTGCTGTCGAGGCGGCGCGTCGTCACGCCACCGGCAGCGTCCACCTTGCCGATGTAGCGCTGTTTGGCGTCGAAGCGGTAACGCTCTTCGCGCCCCAGGTTGTCGGTGACGACGGTTTCCTGTTCCAGGTAGCGAAGGCTCCACGAGCGGCCGTCGTTGACCCAGTTGCGCGT
>NZ_WHJF01000227.1:0-2310 GCF_011682185.1 Massilia genomosp. 1 | reverse complement strand
ATCAAGCCCGCTGGGGAACGCTCTTCCCCCAGTGGGAGCCCGCGGCAGGCGTCTACGGCCGCGCGCATGGCGAAAAGCCACGCGCAATGGCACCCAGATTTGCGCGCTTTTACAAGCCCGCTAACACCTGAACGCCATCAAACCAACTCTGATCATATTTTTCAAAGATGCGCCACAGATACACCCGCTCATTGACGGCGATGCGACGCTTGCCTTTTGCACTGATTGCCATCATGTCCTTCGTGGATAAACGGTGCCGGCCCGAGCGCAGCAATGCGCAACATCGCAATCGCCAAGCTGTTGATTTGATTGAAGATGGTTGGTGCGGCTGGCGGGGATCGAACCCACGACCCTTGGCTTCGGAGGCCAAACCGCAGAACCTTGGGGAGGTGCGCCGTTGCTGCAACTCCTTGATCTACAGAGTAGAGCAACAGGCAACAAATGGCAACAGTGGGTAGTAAAGGGAAGAAAATAGCCTGTTTTCTCCCCCGGAATTCTCCCCATTCTTGCCTGATGACCGAAGGACACATGGCATTAGCTTGCCTGGCTCCCGTACCTTCAGGCCATCTTCACTCCATCGTCTTAAGTACGTCACCGAAGGAGGTCGCCACTAGGTAATGGGCCCGACTTTCCGCAACTCCAAGTGCCGCAAAGTGCGCCTTGCCGCATTCAATCTTTGCGTCTTCCTTGCTACGCAGGTCGTCGCTGAACAAACTGCTCTTGGTCTCCACCACGAAATACAAGCGCTGCGTACCCTCCTGGTCGAACAGAATGGCCCAGTCCGGGTTGTAGGGCCCCAATGGCGTTGGGACCTTGAACCAGCTCGGCAGTTTGGCATACAGCACCACACCGTCGTTCTTCTCCAGAGCGTCGGCGAAGTCGCGTTCGGTGTCCGAGTCGTAGATAACGTGCTCGTAAATCGATCGCTTGGTATCCAGCAGCATATTGCGTAGGTAGCCGGTCAACTCATCCTTAGCGAACAGTTCCTGAGCGTAAAAGTTCTCGTCGCCGATTTTCTGGTACTTGATTCCGTCCACTAACGCTAAGCGCTTGCAGCGATTGATAACCTCGGCAGTCTGTTCAATGAATTGTTGCGGGTTGCGCTTGAATTCATCCAGTCGGCCACTGCCGGTCAGAATGGCAATGATGCTCCGGCGCGTTAGCTGGGTACGATCCTGTAAGTCGGTCAAAAGGTCCGGCAGCTCGATGTCGCCCTCGTCCAACACCACGGTCGCCGCACCTTTCTTTTCAGTGGCGAGCACGCCGGCCTGTCCAATGGAGATGTCGGCCTTGCGCCACTGCAGCCGCGCTTTGGCAATAGCCGGGGCCTTTTTTAGCTCGGCGGTGCAGTCTTGCAGCAACTTCGCATTGTCGAACTGGACGCGGTATGTGGTCTGGTGCTTGATGCGGTCCCATAGGGCCTTAAAATCAGGCGACAGATAAACTGCCTTGCCGTCTTTATCCTTGCGCAGCGGCGAAGCCATGCGCTCGTCAGCATTCTTGATCTCGAGCCGGCCCGATACTTTCCTCAGTATTTCGGCAATCTGGGCGCGTTGCGCCTCGAATGCCGCAGGCAGCGCCAGAGTACCGCTTTTCAGGGCCAGCTTCAGCGAATCCTGCACCTTGCCTCTTCCATCGACGTACCCGGCTGCCTTCAGGTGCTCCCACAGGGCCTTGGACTGGTCCACACCCAGTGGCGAGAGCGAGCCATCGTCCGCCTTGATGGCGATACCAGCGAATTGGTGCTGCTCCAGTACACCGAACCGAATGCCCGTGTCGGCCTCAATTTCCTTTTGCAGGTTTTCAGCGAACTGCTCGTAGGACTCGGTAGCAATGACAGTCAGGCGATTGATCTCGAAGCCCCGTACCCGGTCGCCGTTTTGATCCACACACAGGCGCAAGCCCCGACCGATGGTCTGCCTGCGCTCGCGCTCGGTGCCCATTTCCCTTAGAGTACAAATTTGGAAGACGTTTGGATTGTCCCAGCCTTCCTTCAGCGCTGAGTGCGAGAAGATGAATTTCAGCGGCGTGTCGAAAGCGAGCAGCTTCTCCTTGTCCTTCATGATCAAATTGTATGCTCGCTCGGCGTCGGAAATTTGCAAGCTAGTTGTCGCCTAAATACGATTTTTACGCTGCTTTTTTGAGTGCTTGATTTTTCTCCTTTTTGGTGACGGCTTCCGTGACCCCCCTGTGTCAAACTGTTGTGAGACAACTTCATAACTCTAATTAAGGAAGTTGGTACCCACATGGAATCGAATATGACACCAGCAGCAGGACGCATCCAAGACGATATCGATGGTTTTTCTGACG
>NZ_WHJF01000226.1:0-2316 GCF_011682185.1 Massilia genomosp. 1 | reverse complement strand
GGACGACGTATGAGCACCACCACCACCACCACCACCGAGAGAAAATTCGTGACGATCGACGTCAACAACCCGGCCTACAACGTCGGCATGCTGCTCGACGCTGTCATGGCGAAGCTTGGCGTCAAGAACGACGCCGCCCTGTCGCGCGAACTGGGCGTCTCCCCGACGAACGTGAGCAATATCCGGAACGTCAAGGTCGCGCTGAGCGCGGCGATGATGATCCGCATCCACGATGTAGCGGACATGTCGATCACCACGATCCGCAGCTTCCTCGTCGGCCCGACCAAGTGAGTTGCGATTTTTGCGTGGCGCTGTCGGGGCGCTTCAATGCCCACCGGGAATGCTGCCAAATCCGCCTTTTGGCGGGGGCCCCCCAGCACGTGCGCCAGGTCGCTTACGACCAGGTCAGGCGGGAGGACGGCGAAACAGCGTTGGCCGGAGTCAAGGCGAGGCTGCGTGCGGAAGTGCAGCGTCAGCGCGAGCTGGCCTACACGCAAATAGAAAACCATCTCAACCATGAGGCCGCCAAAGGGCGGGCGGCCGCAACAGCACTGCTTACGAAAATGAAAGCCGAGAAGATGAACGTAGCACCGCTAGAGCGCGCGAATGTGCGTCGGCAGGGTTCTTTGCTGGAGCACGCATAATGGCCAGCAAACACGGATCGCCGAAGCGCCGCGTCAAGGCGTATCGCGAGAAAAAGTGTGCCGTGGGCGGCGGCCTGCAGGTGATCGCTGCCGGCGTATCCCGGCATGACGTGCGCATGATGAATGCGCTACCGATCAAGGGGGAAGAGGCGACCCTCATCTGCGTAAAATATTGGCGTGCGTTCGAGGATATCAAGCTGGGCGATGCAACCGAGACGTCGTATGTCTATCTCTGCACGGCCATGAACATTACGCTCTGTCTTGCCGAAACGGGCATTGGCGAAGAGTACGTTCCGGAAATGATACCGGCCCTGGAGGCGATGGCGCGGGCGGCGGAACGGGGCGCGAGGACCGGCCAGTACCGGCTCGACGGGCCGGGCATGGACGCGGTGAGCAATGCGCTGGCGATTCACGAGGCGCAGTGCGCCGTTGCGACCCGCGAAGACCTGTTCGCCGCCGAAACGATGATCGCCGCGCGGATCGCCGCCGGCCAGGTCCACCAGACACCGGCCAAAACCCACCGGCGAGCGCCTGCAGGAGCTAGGTATGAAATTTCCTGAGAAAAATTCACGCAGCGAGCAGATCCTGACAGCGTTCCTCAAGGGGCCAATGACGATCTATCAGGGCGCCGAGGTGCATGGGGATTTCGTCACGCGCAAGCTCCCGGCCGGCATCGACCACTGCAAGATGGTCGAGCTTTACTGCGATCTGGTCGAACGCGGCTGTCTGATTCGCGAGGGGATCAAATACAAACTAACGACACGCGCCCGGCACCAGCTCGAAAAGGAGAGCGCACCGGAAGCGCCGCGCTCGATCGTCCCGCCGCGCGTGCGCGACTTCTTCGCCAAGCCCCTGTTCCTTGGCTATTCGCCGGCGTTTCCGTGGCGCCGCGCGCTTTAAGGTGAAAATCTAAGTTAATCTTTAACCGGCTTTAGACTGCCCCGCGAATTGACCACGGAGGCAGTACAGATGAAAAATCGGGATGTAGTAGCAGAATATTGTGACGAGTGGGTGCGCTGGTGCCAGACGCGCAGCTTTTACATGCGGCCGGCCAGCAGCGGGACCCTTGGGCGCCTGCAGCCGTCCAAGGTAGGGAGGGAGCCAAACGCCCGCAACCACCCTGACATGCAGTATTTCAACATGGCCGTGCATACGTTGGCCGACATGAAGAAATGGAAGGGCAAGTTCCTGGCATTCAAGGCGTATTACGTCGGCGACGCCGCGCTGGCCAAGCAGGCGGCCGCCGCGCTGGGCATCAGCGAGCGGACCTATTATTATCATGTGAAAAGTTTTGGGCAGGCCGCCTACAGCATGAGCCACAGCATCAAGAAGGCCCACGAAGCGATGGCCGCGCCGGCGCTGCCGCCGGAACCGCCGCCGGCGCCGGTGCTGCACCAGCTCGGTTCGTTCATCCCCCCAGCCTGACCGGGGGGCGGCATGTCCAGCACCCTGTTCAAGGTTGGCAAGTATTACCACTACCGCTTCCGGCTCGCCGGTGGCGCGCGGCGCCAGCGCACCACCCACGAGGTAAACCACAAGCGCGCCCACGCGATCATGTCCAAGGCGTACGCCGATGCCGTCCTGCTCGCGAGCGGCATGCAGCTGGTCCCGACGCTGGAGGAATTGATCGAGCAATGGGAGGAACTGCGCGCGCCGATCGCCAGCAAGTCGC
>NZ_WHJF01000225.1:0-2330 GCF_011682185.1 Massilia genomosp. 1 | reverse complement strand
CTGAAACTGAACCCGATTCATTGTCGCCATAATCTTCTCCCGCCTGCGCCACCGCGCACGCATATGCAAGGTTGGACACGTAACGGCGACCAAAGTTCAGTTATGCTGAAGATCAGCGCTAATCACCAAAACTATTGGGGTGGTGGGCCGTTTGCCAATGGATGCACCGCGCTGCCCGATTTGTGGAGCAGTGGCTTGTCCGATCAACTGTTTCTATGGCTGCATGTGCAGCACTTGAATCCCACCAATAACCGCGACGTGTATGCCTGCCCGCCGCGCCCCTATTATGTGCTGGCGGCGCTGCGCCTGGCGAAACTGATCGAATCTCTCCGCACAAAGCAGGCTGACGTGCCGATCACCATCGTCTGCCACAGCCAGGGCAATATGGTTGGCATGGCCGCCGCGTTTATTGGCGACGAACTGGCCGATGTGACGGATAAAAAGGGAAAAAGCGGGCGCTGTGTGGCCGATACCTATGTACTGTGCAATCCGCCATTCAGCCTGGTGGGCAAAAATGCTACCCAGGGCTGGGCCGAGCGCGATATGAAAGACGCTCAGGGCAACGGGGGGCGCCAGTCCTTGTCCGCGCGTAACCGCACTCTCGCCGCCTTCTTCGACATCCTGCGCAAGCAGGTGCCGAAGGAACAACCGGTGCAGAGCATCGACGAATTCATGAAGAACGAAGCGCACGGCTTCGACGCCCAGTCCGACCGCAACAAGTACGGTTACGGACTGAAACCGTCGACGTATGGCCGCGTGACGCTGTATTTCAATCCGCATGACCAGGTGATCTCTGCAAGCACCGTGCAGGGGATCGGCTGGCGCGGCTTGAGTCAACAGGAAATCGATGCCACCAATGGCAGCGGGACGTTTTGCCAGCGTGTCTTTTCCCAGAATTTTTTGGTGGGGTTGCAGGGGCAGTACGATTTCTGGGAAAACCAGTACGGCAAGCCCAAGCGTGGTAGCCAGGCATTCTGGTCTCCGGAGTCGCCCAAGGCAAGGTATTCGATATCCAAAGGCCTCGATGCCAACACGTCCTTTGTCGGGAAAATATGGACGGTCATCACAGCGCCAGTGATGATCGTCGCGACGGGGGTAACGAGCATCCGCATCAACGCACTGCCGCCGGACGACTGGACGGTTCCGCTGACCGCGCCGATCCTGCCGGAAGCGTTTTTACCCGAAGGCCTGCGCTTGGGCGAGTCCAGCAAAAACTTCGATCAGGGTTTCGACGCGCCGGGGGAATATCGCAACAAGGATCGGGAATACAACGATGGCGATCCCTACAAGGACGAGCAGACGGTGAGCGCTGGGGAAACCGCAGGTGCCGAGGCCAAGCCGGGTGGCGCCGCCAAAGGCGACAAGGAGAGCGAAGCATCGCTGCGTTATGAACACCACGCCATGCTGCGCATGAAGGCCAGGCGCGAGGGTTTGTACAAAAAAGACGCGAAGGTAGATGAAGAAGACAAGCCAGACAGCGCCAGCGAAGACTACAAGGCGTGGCGCTCGAAACATATCAAGTCCAATCTGGCCGCCAATATCAATGCACATGCGACCGATCACTCGACGATCATGACGAATGGGATGCATGCACAGAAGGCGCTGGCGTATGACGTGGCGATTGGTTGCTGCCATATCAAAAAAGAAGATCTGCATACGTTGAGAATAGCGGCAGATTGGCGGCATCTAACGTTTCTGGACAAGGGCGACGCTAACAAGCCATTCATGGAATATTTTTTATATGGCTATTTTAATGAGACGTCGGTTGATATATGGGCGAAAAGTAACGATGGAGGAGGGAAAATGCCATCGAAAATTGCAAATCAACGTGAGATGTTCTTCAGCAGCAAAGGTGACAAAGCATGAACATGCTCATCGCCACCCGAACACGTCGCCTCAGCTGGACTCTGCTTACCTTCGCAATCCTATTTCTTGGTGCAATCTGGTTCATTTCCTGGACGGAAGCGGACTCAAAAAACCAACTTACCGATGGAGAACTGATGAAACGATTGCTTATTGTCCCCTCGCTATTGGCGACAGTTGTTCTTGTATTGACTTCCGCCTGCGCAACTAAGCCGACAATCATCGCGACTAGCAGGCAACACGCCACAAGCACTCCTCCGGCTGTGCCATTCATGGCGCAAGTAGTGGGTCTGCAATGGCTTAATCCACTTCAACGCCGAGACTATCCCACCGAGTGGCAACGTAACCGTTCACGTCCCGGACGGAATCGGCGGCAGCGAGGGTGTGGCGACGCCCTTTCTGGCGGCGGCGATCACAGTGGCGATGTAGACCCAGGAGGAAACGGCCCGCTTGCGGCAAGTCTCGAT
>NZ_WHJF01000224.1:0-2379 GCF_011682185.1 Massilia genomosp. 1 | reverse complement strand
TCCCGCCTCGAAGGTCGAGCAGCTGACACCGCGACTGTGGAAACAGCATTGCGCCGACAATCCGCTACGCTCGGACCTGCACAGATTTAACGGCTGATCTACAACGCCGCTCAGCTACCGCTTACGGGCATGCGGCAGCGCCGTTCGTCGTCGAACATGAATTTCCACAGGCCGTTCAGGCTGATCCATTGCTCGCGCACGAGCTGGGGCCGCGGGTATGCGAATTGACTCATCGATGCTCCTCGTGGTGGGCCGGAAACGGCCGTGGCCGCTGATCCTGTTCAGGCTGCGCGGGTGCCGCACATGCGCCGCGCCATGCCGCCAGCGGGCGCGGCAAGCGGGCAAGCGCCATGCCGCGAAAGACGCGCTGATCGCGGACAGGGAATGGATGCTAGCACGCCAATTTTGCGCATTTTCACTGACGCACGAAGCAAGATTTCTAGGGAAAAATGGCTTGTAACCGGCTGTAGTTCACCGGCGCGAGGGCGCCGTGATTGGCCAGAGGGAGAGAAGGCGCGGGCTTGACCTTTGGGCGGCGCAGCTGGTTACATAAAGTAGGCTGGTGCCTACATCACGGATCGGTGTTCTTACGGGTGCGATCGAAGCGGACACGTGGACGTGTGCGGCCGCGCAGGCGCGCAACCGCACCGCCCCGCGCCGTGCCGCGCGCGTCTACTTTGCCAGTTCGACCATGACGGCCGTGTACATTTGCAGGTTCAGCATCAGCTGCTTGACGGTGATGAATTCGTGCTCGGAGTGGCCCGAGTACACCGTGCCCGGCATGGCCGGACCGAAGCTGACCGCATTCGGGAACAGGCGCGAATTGGTGCCGCCGCCAATCGAGATCGGGCGCGGATCCTTGATCCCGGTGTAATAGGAAAACACGGACAGCAAGGTCGGCACCTGGGGCGCGCTTTTCTGCAGCCACGGTTCGGTGATCTCGACCTTCACATCGGCCAGCGCGACGCGCCGCGCCTGCCACTGCGCCAGCGCCGCGGTTACCTCGCGCGTGAGCTGTTCGGTGCTCTTGCCTTGCGGGCGGCGCAGGTTCACGTGCAGGGACATGCCGGCCTCGCCCTGCTTGATGACGGTGGGCGCCACGGTCAGCGGGCCCATGAATTTATCGCGGTAAGCGATGGCGCCGAACTTGTCGCCATACATGCCGGTCCCGATCAGCTCGTTGAGAAAATGGACCATGGCGCCGGCCGTGGTGTTCGGCCACGCCTGCACGCTGAGCGCATCGGCCAGCATGCTGATCGCATTGACGCCGTCTTCCGGCTTGGACGAGTGCGCCGCGAGTCCCTGCGCCTTGACCAGCAACTGCGGGCCCTGGCGGGTAAAGGTATAGCGCATTCCGCCCTGGGCGGTGGCGCGCTGGCGGATGCGCGCTTCCAGTTCCGGCGTGGCGTTGTCGATGGTGGCGCTGGCGTCTTCCGGAATCTGGCTGCCGAAAAAGCCGCCCCCGAAGGCGGACAGCGATGGCGTGCCCGGCGCCGCCGCCGTTGCCGGCGCCTGCGGCGGCACCGTCACGCTGATGGTGCCGTAGCCCTTCTCGGCCGTCACCACCGGATACTCGGCGTCGAGGGTGATATTGACCTGCGGCGCCTGGTGCGTCTTGAGAAATTCGGTCAGCGGTTCCCAGTCCGATTCTTCGGCCATGTAGACATACAGTTCCAGACGTTTCGACAGCGCCAGCTTGCTGTCCTTGATCGCCTTCATGGCGTACATGGCGGTCGCGATCGGTCCCTTGTCATCCTCGGCGCCGCGCCCGATCAGGCGCCCGGCCTCGCTGGTCTTGTCCAGCTCGAACGGCGACTTTTTCCATTTGGAAGGATCGACCGGCTGGATGTCGCCGTGCGTGATGATGCCGACCCGCTCGCTGCCGCCGCCCAGGCCGATGACCATCACATAGCCGTGGTCGGTGTAATCGAGCCCGAGCCGCCCGGCCTCGTCCTTGAGGTACTGCTTGAAGGCGAGATGCTGCGCATTGCGTTCGAACGGAATCGCCTTGTCGGCGACGGTATTGAAGCTGACCATCTTGCCCAGGCTGTTGATCAGCTCGGTGCGATAGGTCGCCGCCGCATGGGCGGCCGCGCGCAAGGCCGCGTCCCCCGGTGGCGGGGGAGCGGCGCCGGCCGCGCCGAGGCAGCACAGCAGGCTGGCGATGAGGAACGAATGGCGCATGATGACTATCCCCGACCTTGTGTTTGATGAACCTCAAAGTCTATCACCGCCAGCCGCTCCGCGCAGACTCCTAGCCTGAATGTTGCATAAACCGCCGCCGCAGCGTCACTTTTCCGATGCCGGAGTTTTTCAACTTAAATCGGAATGTCGCGGGCGATAGCGTCCCTACCCAATTGAACGGGACAGTCAATGAAG
>NZ_WHJF01000223.1:0-2419 GCF_011682185.1 Massilia genomosp. 1 | reverse complement strand
TCTTCATCCATCTGGCGCAGGTCGAAATCAGTGAGAGGCGTGGGCTTTTTTAACAAGATTGCACATCATACATTGAACTGAGTTTCCAGGCAGAAAAATTGTCTGCGGGGAGGTGATTGGTTACGGCCGCATTGAAGGAAATGGCACTTGAGCAAGCACTTATGATGATTGTCCGACCTCTCCACACTTGCATCATGGGCCCGGCCGACATCGGCCGGGATTTTAACGATGCTATAACTCAGCAGTACTACGCGGGGCGGTCTCCTGTCGGGAAACGGCTGAAGCGACATATTCCAGCGACAAAAGCCTCCGCGGGTTGAATGTTGTAACTTATCGTGCGAATGCGCCAGCGCACCTGATCGAGCAACTTTGTTGATTAGTGGCATGACGTGGCTGTCGTCAGGTCTTTATGTTCACCTCAGGCCGAAAGCTCCACTTTTGTCTTGATCAAATTTTCCTTATCTGGCATGTTAACGTTTTTGAAACGTCCATATAGCGGCCACTTTACATCGGCGGGCGGTTAGTATGGTGTTCGAACGGTAGCTCAGAACTTGGCGCTTCAGCTGGCGGCAAATCGGGTTGCGTAGATTCGATGATGCTTTTACCCGCGCGGTTTACCTCCTGTGGTGATGGTCGCCGTTTTGGCAGTGGGACGCGCAATGCACGAACTTGGGTCGGCTCTTTATTCTTTGCTGCTTAGGTGATGTGGTTTCGGTACGCGCTGGGTTCGTTTGAAATGAACGGCTATTTGTCCAACAATGCAGTCAACTGGACTTCTTCAAGCTGCGCGTTCGGCAGCTAGTTATCTGTCACATATCGTTCGAGTACCCTCCGCGAAGTCGTATTTCATATTTTTCTTGAAAGGTTTAACTATGCACGTTTTCACAAAAATCAGTCTCTTGACCGCAATAGTTACATTAGTCTGCAGTTGCCAAAGTATGACGCAACCGCAGGCTTGTCCTCCAGGATCATCCGCTCTGAATGGAATAGGTGAAGACAAAGCGGATGGAAATGCCTCGGCGAAGATTGAGACGCCGGACGGTGGCATCAAGCTTGATGTTGTCGATGAAAAAATCATTCCCATCAAGGCTACTGCGGAGGTTAAAGCTTCTATTTCTCGGTCTATGAAAACGGCCTGTCTAAATGAGGCGATTGTCAAATCAATAGCCGCCAGTCCTGAGCGCTGGGTCTTCAAGCTTAAATCGGATGGCTCCTATGAACTATCGGCCAAGTAGTTCTTGTGCATTGGGTGTGACGATAGTGACCTTATTTTCAGCATGCGCCACTGAGCCACCGTGTGGAAAATTTAGTGTTCCCTTGCATGGTTCCGTTGTTACCTCAAACTCCGGTGTTATCGGGGTTCGTGTTAACAGCGGAGGACTTGAGAATCAGCAGCCCGTGATAGCAGTTGACGGGAATGCGGTTCTTGCGAACTCCTGGACGGAGACGCTATGTGTCTCAGAATCATTTGCAAAGGTTATTGCGCTGCATCCTGATCAATTCATAATTAAGACAAATGAAAACGGCCAAGTGAGCATTGATCTAAAGGATTCGTCTGGGCTGCCAAAGCTTCCTAAGTTGCCAACTCTAAATGAGCTCTAACTCATCATTCCAACGGGCTGCCTTAGGCAGTCCCGGAATGCAAACGTTAAGCGTTATATGCAACTGCTCTGATACTTGGACACCCGTGACGGTACGCTCCCGGAAATTGTTTTGACGTTTTCCGATTCTTCCCGTGTGAATTTGGCATTTAAGCATTTATGCAGTCGTTCACGTGCGGAGCGCGCGATGTGACCGCTGTTGGCTTGAGCATATGCCTAAGCATTGCCTTCAGATGGCAGAGGGGGCTTCCGAAACGTCGGACGGATGTACTGTTGCTGTCATGTTCAATTCCATATGTGTGCCAACTTCCTTAATTAGACTGATGAAGTTGTCTCACAACAGTTCGACACAGGGGGGGGCGGTGACATGCCAAACAGGCGCAGCACCCCTCTTGGCCTGCACAGGTGGCGATCTAGTGGTTGGCACCTCCCGGTACGGGAGGTGCGTCCCCGCAAGCGCCGATCCGCTGCAAAAAGCTATCTTCCGACATAAAATGCCGGCTTCTGCCCTCCTAGGCCGCGCTCAGGGTCGTATGCAGCTTGTGGGCGCGGTGCGAACGGTCTTGTACATCGTCCCGCTTGAGCCACTTCGCAACTGTGGCACGCGTGATGTTGAAGACCTTGGCGGCCTCGCGATCGGACAGGCCGGAGTCCTTGATTTCCTGCTTGATCTTCGGCGTGGTACGGGCTTGGGGATGAATTCCGGCCCAATGCCGTTTTGAGTGGAAGTTGACTTCGGCTACCATATCGGCTACCGCTGTGAATGTCTGCGCCTTGCGGCGCTTGTCGATGTCCGGTCCGGAGCAGGGTCAAGGGCG
>NZ_WHJF01000222.1:0-2665 GCF_011682185.1 Massilia genomosp. 1 | reverse complement strand
GCTGCTCTGGGGTAGAATTCATGTCGGGCAAGGTGTGTTCGTGCTGATAGGGTAGGTTTTTAGATAACTCCCATTCTATCAATCACTTACGGCATTCTTGCCCCTTTTTGTGCAAAATTCAGGCTAGGGAGGTCGCCATGCAACTGGCACTGGAAGAGTTTCATGCATTTTCGCAGGGAAATGATATCAAAGCCGAGCTTAAGAACGGCTGGTGCGCCGGTATAACCGCGGCTATTGGCGGCGTCATCCCCAATATGCAGGAAGGCGGGTACGCGCAGCCCGAAGACTGGCTCGTGGCTGCCTATGGATGCGCTCGGAAAGCGCTCCTGAGCTTGGCGGCACAAGGCAAAGATTCGCGGCAACTGGCCGACGTTGAAGGGTTGCAGCACTTCCTGGCACAGGCAAAGGACAGCACCGATATCTGTGACCAAATCCACACAGCGGCCTTTAATGCGCGGGTATGCCGCGTGGCGATGAGCGTGGCCGATTGGGTGCCGGCGTCGGTAAGTGGGCCGGTCACCTATATGCTTGCGCTCGGCGACGCCGTGTTCAAGACAAAGTGGTCGATTTGGCGTGCTAATCATGTCGGTCTGCTGGTGCGCGGCGGCACAAAACTGTTGCTGTTCGATCCCAACTATGGCTTGGGCCGCTTCCGGATCTGTGACGAACGCCCCCTAACGCTGGCGGAAGTCACCAAGGCTATCGCCACGCTGGCCTGGAAAAAAGGCTACAGCGCTTCTTTCGGCAACTGCACGGTCGCGATTGCCGTTCTGGATGAAGACCCCTTCGCCCTGCGTTTTTCGCACGCCCAGATGGCACAGGTCGATGCCTTGAGCGACGCAGGCAGGCTGTTCCAGAAATAGCGCGGTTGATGCGCGTCGCGGGAAACCATGCGCAGCAATAAGCCGGATGGAAACGCGACCGGTGACATCGCCGATTGATGCCTATATTGACAAAAGGAGTCAGCTGCGGCAGAAACCGCGCCGCCTCGCTTCCAAATGGAGCGCCTGTCGGCGCCCCCTTCTGCGCCGGCTAGAGGCGCCACGAGCGCGGATGGCTGCGAGCAACAATGGACAGACGCGATGAGTATGGAGTATTTGCTGCAGCCGCTGGACAATGGCGGTCCGTGCGGGGTAGCGCTGCTGCATGAACCCGAGTACGACGCGATGGCCGCCGCCCGCCACGCGGACGATCCAATGTTGCCGCGCGGCGTATGGGCCAGTGAGCTCAAGCGGGCGGACTAGCCGGAAGTGGTGCGCCTGCGCGAAAGGGCGCTGACCGAACGCAGCAAGGATTCGCAGATCGCCGCGTGGCTGGGCGAGGCCTGGATCGCGCTTGACGGCTTGGCCGGTGGCGTCCGGGCGACGCAGTTGCTGCAGGGCTTGTGCGAACGCAACAAACGGAAGAAGGCTGGTGCACGAATACTGCAAAGATCCAGAAGATGCGATCGTCCCGTTTCCACTAAACTAATGTAGAAATTCTATGTCAATCCTGTTCAACGTCGCCCCCGTCGGCGCAAAGAATGATGATGAACCGTACTCGCAGCGAGGCCCGACGTGTTGGTACTATGCCGCCAAAATGCTGGTAGCCCTTCACAACCTGCGAAGCACGGCAGATTTTGAAAAACAGTGGAAAGCGCTACATCAACTTCGAAAAACAATTACGAACGTTGCTGCGCCCCCGACACTCGCCGACCAACACAATGATCACAAGCATTTGCATGACAAATTAAAGGCTGAGTCTGGGTCAGCAGAAGGCTATATCAACATGTTGATTCAACTGAGGGAAACACACGGTGGAACGTTACCCAGCACAGTGGCCAAAGCCTTTTATCGTGACGCGTCGAAAGACCTAAAGACAAATTTTAGAGAATACGAACACCAGATCCCTGCAGTGACTGCGGCATATGAGATTATGAAAAGCGTAACAAACACGCAGCGCGAACACCTGCTGGAGAAATTCTTGCCGCACACGTTTAAAGCGAGCACGATCACGCAGGCCGACTGCACGCTCGAAAAAATTGAAGAACGGCTAAAACGAGGCGGACCGTTTTACGCGTCGGGTGAACTTTGGTCTCATTCCAAGGTACGCACGTCGCAGTCAGTGGACCAAAGTCCTTCCGGCGGTCGGGCCGCGTCTGTGGCTGCACTTGCGGATCACTCGGAGGCCTCTTTGCCTGCAAGTCAAGCTGTCATGCTTCATGCAGTTGTTATTGTCGGAATCATTGATAAATCCTTACTCTACAAAGACCCACATGATTCTGCCGAACTACGCATGATCTCGTTCGAAGCCTTCAAAGCAGGTTGGGTACAGCAGGGCTCGTGCCGCGTTATCGATGTAGTCTGCACCAGTGCAGCCCAGGAATTCAACGATAAGGGGGGATGTTCCCACACTGCAAACGCCTTGGTAAAACTGAAGTAAATAGCGTCTATCTGCAACAACGGCGTCAGGGGTCAGTCGCGGCGATGGCAGGAAAGAAGGAATGCACACACACGGCAAATACCCTTGAGAAAATACAGTAAGGATTTAAGCAAAAAGAACTTGAACAATTTCAATGATTCGATTATCGTTGGTACATGAGTGAAATCTTGACGATAGAAGAAAAATATCTGGCCCTTTCTAGTCGCCTTGATGAGGCAGCATTGCGCATATGGGCGGCGACCGA
>NZ_WHJF01000221.1:0-2779 GCF_011682185.1 Massilia genomosp. 1 | reverse complement strand
AGGGTTGTTCAACATAGATAGCACGGCATCGGGCAACCCGCGGCCAGTGTCGGAAACAGAAATTGTCGGGGCGTCGAGGCGTACTGTTACCTGGCCCCATCTCGTTATACCCAACTCAGGCGCCTTCCTCCCGTAGTGCCTGCAATGTTTGAGCTGCGGTTATTACTTGGTCCAATCCTCGCCAGATGGTCTTGACGCCGGGCTCGCCATCGCTTTTGCGGGCAAGGAAGCCACCAATCTGGGCAATCAGGCGGACGACCTCGTTCAAGCGCGGTGATTGCGTCGGCTTTGGCGTCTTCGACAGCAAATAAGTACCGCGAATTTCGTCAGCCGAGAAGAACAGCGTAGCATCAAGGTCAGGGCAATTTCTTCCAAGGCGCATCAAGTAGGTGACCCGCCAAGCTACGACCATGAACAGCGCCAGGGCTCGCTCGACCCGATCAATCGCCCCCAGTTGCAGGGTTTCCACTTCGCAGCCATTTTTCAACACATGGAAATATATCTCGATTTCCCAGCGCGCCCGGTACCAGTCGATGAGCTCGACGACCTGCTCGGCGGTGCTGGCCTCGCGGTTGGTCAGCAGGCGCCATTCGAGCGGTTTGCTCCCCGCGGGCGCGCCGACTTCGCGTGCCACGATGCAGGTGACGCTGATGCGCCCCCGTTTGCCGTCTCCGATCTCGACCACACGCGCCCACAATTGCTGGCGCACCGCGCGCGCCTTTTGCGTGCCGCGCGTCGGCATCGTGAACGCAATCTCGCCCAGCGCCACGCCGGCGCTAGTGTGCGACCACAGCTTCTCGCCATCCTCATCGGGCAGGCAGCGATTGTGCCTGGCGCGCACCAGCCAGTCGGCCGGCGTGCCCAGTTCGCTCGCCCGGCGCATCATCGCCACCATGTCCGCCTCGCGGTCGGCTACATACACCAGTCGCGTCTGCGGCATCTGGGCCGCCATCTCGGCTATGCGCTCGTAACCCTCGATCCAGCGCGTGCTTTCCTTCTGCCCCGGGCGTACCCCGTCGGCACCGCGCTTCTCGCGCGCCCACATCCAGGCGTCGAGCACGCCCAGCGGCTCGCGTCCGGGCGTCACCGCGTACGTCGGGTGCACATACATGCCGCGCCGCGCCTCGTAGTTCAGCGGCCCCAGCCCCTGTGTTTCCTGGCCGTTGAAGTCGAGCTCCGTCGTGTCCTGGATGCACAGCATCACCGGGTAGGCCTGCATGCGCTCCTGTGTCCGAGCCCAATGCGGCGCCAGAATGTCGCGCCAGTCCACATCGGTGTTGCTCAGAAAGCGGTAGGCCGCCACCGTCTCGCTCCAGCCCTCGCATGCCGCCGGAATGCTCGCTTGCGGGTTTGCCGCAAATCGTTCCATCAGTATCTTCGCCCTCTTGTTGAGACGACTGTCGCCAAGGTCGAGCCCAGCAAACTCATGATCGGTCCACCGCGTCACTGCCTTGCCCATGTCGTCGTCCAAAAGGCAAGAGTAAACGCCATTTCGCTACAGTTTACAAGTGGCGGCTGTAACTCCTTGAATGTTAACGGGTTTTCTCGTCATGGCGACAGGGAGTTCGGAGTTGTGTATAACGTGATGACCTGAGCCTCTTGCAAAACTAGCGGAACGGATGAAAATTGCTTGGCAGCGCAAGCGAAAAGGGGGGGGTGGGCGCCCATTTCTGGCATGATTTAGTTTCTAACGCTTAATCAAAACGCCCACACCATGAATGCTACCCGACCTGCTCTGATCATGCAACGCTGGAACGCGGTTCAATATGACGTGCTGCCGGAACTGTGCGCAGAACTGGGCGTCGTGACGCCGAAACTTGAGCGCATTATCTACGTTCTGGAGTGGGCGCGTATCGAGGAGTTCGCTGACGATTCCTGGGACGGCATCGGCCGACCGCCACATGTTCGGGCTTGGCTGGCGAATGCTTTCGTGGCCAAGGCGGTGCTGGGCATCACCACTACCGTCGGGCTGGTCGAGCGCCTGACCATGGACAAGACCTTGCGGCGCATTTGCGGATTTCCGCCGTTCGCAAAGCTGCCTTCGGAGGCGACGTTTTCGCGGGCTTTTGCGCAGTTCGCTGAGGAGCGGCTGGTTGAACGCGCCTACGAAGCCATGATCAAGGAACACCTGGGCGACCAGTTGGTCGGGCACATCAGCCGCGACGGTACGGCGATTACTGCGCGCGAACGGCCCGCAGCAGCGGCCAACGCGGCACCGGCACCGCGCAAGAAAGGCCGGCGTAAAGGTGAGCGCCCCGTCAAGCAAGCAGCACCAGCTGCTGGCTCGCCGATCCGGCGCCAACGCGGCCAGACCTTGCCCGACATGCTCGCCGAATTGCCGACGATCTGCGACCGCGGCACCAAGTGCAACGCGCAGGGTTACAAGACCAGTTGGAATGGGTACAAGCTGCACATTGATACTGCCGATTGTGGCGTTCCCATCGCCGCCTTGCTGTGTTCTGCGTCGATGCATGACAGCCGCGCCGCCGTGCCGCTGTCGCACATCACGAAGCAACGGGTGACCAATTTGTACGATGTGATGGACGCTGCCTATTGCAGCAAAGAGTTGCACGACCACTGCCGCGAACTGGGACATGTCCCCCTGATCGACCACAACCCGCGTGGGGGCGAGAAGGAGCACTTCGAGCCTGCCGATGAAGTTCGCTACCGTGAGCGCACTGTAGCCGAACGGACCAACGCGCGTCTCAAGGACGAATTCGGCGGCCGCAACATTATGGTCAAAGGACATGCCAAAGTCATGCGCCATTTGATGTTTGGG
>NZ_WHJF01000220.1:0-2838 GCF_011682185.1 Massilia genomosp. 1 | reverse complement strand
TCGCCTACCTTCGCATGTCCAAGTTTAAAAACCTTCCGGCCAATCCACTACAACCAGCCGCCGCTCCGTTGCGATCTACCATCTACCGTGCCGGCTGTCCAGTTCCACTCAAAACGGCATAGAGCCGGCGAGCATCGCGCCCTCTAGTACCGTGCCAACTGTTCCGAGAGTGACAACCATTGCTGCACCACCTACGACATTTTTCGCTACAGAACGAGCGATCAATCCCGCGATTTTTTTGCCCGCAGCCGCGCCTGCCTTTTCCAGCGCCACAGTGCCTAATTCTTGAAGCGCATCTTTAATCAAACCACGTTGGGCTGCCTCAAGGTTCTTGAGTGCTCCCTCTGCGGCTGTCTTGAACTTCTCACTTGCCTCCTTCAGGTTTTGCGGTTTGTTCCACATCCCATCACAATGCTTATCCATCCAAGCATTGCCAGGTTTGAACTTATAATTCGATGTTCCCCGGCCAAGTTCATCTAAGCCCTTTGTGACTTCCGACAACCGGCCCATTGCTCCAGTCTTTGCAAATTTCGGATCGGCCTTTTTTTGATCTTCTACCGATTTCTTGTCGGGCTCACATTTTTTTTGGATAGATTCTCTATCGTTTTTGCATTCTGCGGTAGTATTAAAGATGGCCAAATACGAAGCCCCAGCGGCGTTCGCACTTGTCGCCGTCGCAGTGGTTTTTGGTGGCAGCTCCGGTTTTACAGGCGGAGATCTTTTTTTTCCTGCTTTTTCTTCTTTCTTTACTTCATCTTTTTTTCGTTGATCTTCCTTAGCTTTATCTTTCGCTGCCCGCCCGTTCGAGGTTTTGTCCTTAATAGCCTTACCGACGCCGCTACCCATGATTATGTGTCATCGGGTCAATATGGCGGCACACGTTCAAGCCTTCAACCTTAACGTCAGAAGACCAGTCGGTGAAAAATGCTCTTCCAGTTATGGTGTGACTAGCCACTCCCATTCCCAAGTTCCGGGTCGCTGGCTCATTCCCAACACTATTGGCGAGAAATGAGACGTCGCGCAACGCAAGGGGCGTACCGCAGATAAAGACTGTTTTGGAACCGTTTGTTAGATCCTTGGCGTACGCGGTATTCATATAGGGAATTGCAACTGGACCGGCTGAAGGAGCCGGCGGACTCCAGCATGCGTCTGGCCCTGCAACCGATTTTCCATCTGCCGCTTTCGAACAAATTTCG
Source organism: Massilia genomosp. 1 (assembly GCF_011682185.1). Taxonomy (NCBI): domain Bacteria; kingdom Pseudomonadati; phylum Pseudomonadota; class Betaproteobacteria; order Burkholderiales; family Oxalobacteraceae; genus Massilia; species Massilia genomosp. 1. The sequence continues at coordinate 1,642 of NZ_WHJF01000220.1, read as the reverse complement.
TTGTCGTTCGCATATACATATGTTTTCAATCTTTATTCTCCTTGATAGCGAAGCGCAACGGCGCAGCGAGCACCGCTATCGCTAGCCAAATGAACAAGTCCCACGTTACCAGGGGAAAGAGTTGCGTCTGCCATATCCCGCATTAGCCATGCCAGCATCGCTGGACCACTTGCAGCACCGATTTCACCTAATTTGTCGGAGAGCGTCAATTGAGCCAGCTTGTGCTCACCGAACATAATTCGGGTTATCGCATTTGCGGCCTCTCGTGCGAAAAATTGCTCACCGTTTTGATCGCTGATGCGAAATTCTATTTGCCGTGGCGTCAGTCGAGCTTGTTTTAGTGCATCCCGGATAGCAGTCGTGAGGCCTTGTCCGCGACTCGGCACGCTGCCGTCTTGACGACCGTTCTCTTGGGCCATTCCAACACCGGAAATGTGAAGGCCGACATCTGTCGACATGCCGCGCCGTAGCAGTACAACTGCCGCCGCTTCACCTGGGATAAACCCATTACTATTTCCACGAACTATGAGGCGGTTATCCTGCAAGTAGGCGTTGATATCCGCTGCGTACAGATAACTGTCGCCCCCCACGATTAATACTTGTTCGGCTTCCGCATTTACGAGCAAACGTGCAGCTTGCAGCAAACCTTCGGCAAGGCCGGTCCGGCCTTGTGCGATCATGTGAATTGCGTGAGGGCGTGGACTCGACCCAGCGGGAGGTAAGCCGTAGAATCCCTCATCCCCTAGCGCGTGCAGTACATCATGAAGCACCTGAGCATAGTTTATACTGTCGGAATACGGGCGCGCAGGATCTGGACCCAGAAAGATAATGGCGGTGCGGCGCCCGTCAAGTAAGGATTCCGGGTCCTCCATTCGTTGCGCACAGTCGCGTACAGCATATTCGATCCAGCGATGTATACGCTCCTGTCCGAAAATATCTTGTGGAAGCCTTGCAACGTTAACCGGATCGGACGATAAGCTGTTAAAACTGCTTTCTTGAAAGTGGTCCATATTTGCGCGTATAGCGCAAACCGCCGCATCCAGCTGGTATCCGACCGCACAGCACAGCCCAGCTCCGGCAACGAATACACTGTTGGGTACAGGTGAAGAATCATTCATTCGATACCTCTTGCTGGGACAAATCTTCCGTGATGAGGGTATTGTCCGGGCCATTGCATCCAGCACAGTTTGCGAGGCCGAGGGATTTGTCATGCCACCATTGAGCGCTGACCGCACCGATAGCAATCGTGTCGAACTCTTGCAATCGGCGTTTGACAGGCACACTCGCCCGCCACACCACGCTGAAGCGTCGTTCATCTGGTTCGAAATACAGCGTATCAGCCACGACGATAGGTTCCTCAGTACTGTAATCATTCCGCAAGATACGTACTTTCACGTTATCGAGCCGGGGAAGCTTGAATCGAACATCGGAACGGTCTGGCATCATGTTACGCAACACAATCTGTTCGCCCCCGATCGGATACGCCATCTGTTGATCTTCCGGGGCGCATTGATTAAGGCCCAATGCCGTTTTGAGTGGAAGTTGACTTCGGCTACCATATCGGCTACCGCTGTGAATGTCTGCGCCTTGCGGCGCTTGTCGATGTCCGGTCCGGAGCAGGGTCAAGGGCGGGCGGCGCGAA
>NZ_WHJF01000021.1:0-79032 GCF_011682185.1 Massilia genomosp. 1 | reverse complement strand
ACGATTGCCGCATCCGCGTTGGTGAAGCGGCGCAGAATTTCGCCATTCTGCGTCGAATAGCTCTAAACCTGCTGAAGAACGAGAAGACGGCTAAGCTCGGGATCGCTACCAAGCGCATGAAGGCAGCCTGGAGCGCCGACTATCTTGCCAAGGTCTTAGGCCTACCAATCTGATCCTTCATGCAATCGCCCTGGGGGAGAAGACCCTGCGCTGGCGGCGCAGGAGGGCGGCGAGCGCCGCCCGGATCAGCTATTGAGCGTAAACTCGGTGAACGACGACGATTCCACGACAGGCTTGGGCGCCGCCTCCGGCGCACTCGCGGCGCGTATGTCCGGACCGTTGTTAAGAAGCCACAACAGATTGGTTGCTGAGTCGGCATTGGCCAGCCCTTCTTCCTGGGTGATCAGGCCGCTCTTGACCAGCTCGTACAAGGCCGACTCGAAAGTCTGCGAACCCGGCGAGAGGCTGTTTTCCATCGCTTCCTTGATCTGGCCGATCTCGCCGTTGTCGATCAGGTCGGCGATATAGCGCGTGTTGACCATGATTTCCACCGCCGCCTGGCGGGTGCCGCCGGCCGCCGAGCGCACCAGGCGCTGCGACACGATCGCCTTGACCGCCGACGACAAATCCTGCAGCAGCGCAGGACGGTTCTCGATCGGATAAAAACTGATGATACGGTTCAGCGCATTGTACGAGTTGTTCGCGTGCAAGGTCGCCAGCACCAGGTGACCGGACTGGGCGTACGCCAGGGCCGCCGCCATGGTTTCCTTGTCGCGAATCTCGCCGATCAGGATGCAATCGGGCGCCTGGCGCATCGAATTGCGCAGTGCTATGTAGAAACTATTCGCATCGCTGCCGATCTCGCGCTGGTTGACGATCGATTTCTTGTTCTTGAACAGGTATTCGATCGGGTCTTCCAGGGTCAAGATGTGCCCGGCGCGCAATTCATTACGGTGATCGAGCATCGAGGCGATGGTGGTCGACTTGCCCGAACCGGTCGCGCCGACCAGCAGCAGCAAGCCGCGCTTTTCCATGATCAGGTCGGCCAGCACGTGCGGCAGGCCGAGGTCGGCCAGCGGCGGGATGATCGCCGGCACGAAGCGGAACACGGCCGAAATCGAGCCGCGCTGGCGGAACGCCGACAGACGAAAGCGCCCCAGGTTGGCGACCGAAATACCCATGTTCAGCTCGTTTTCACGCGCCAGTTCGTCCATCTGCTCCTGGGTGCAGATTTCCGCGAGCAGGGCGGAAATGTTTTCCGGCTCCAGCTTTTGCTGATTGATGGGAATCAGGTTGCCGTTGATTTTGATGTGGACGGGCGAATTGACCGCGAAGAACATGTCCGACGCGTTTTTTTCTTTCATCAGATGGAACAAGCGGTCCATGGCCATTTTTTTCTCCTGGTTTGGACTTTTACTGTATCAGATACCGCGAAGCAATTCGTTGATCGCTGTTTTCGAGCGTGTCTGGGCGTCCACACGTTTCACGATGACGGCGCAATACAGGCTGTAGAGGCCATCGGCCGACGGCAGGTTGCCCGACACGACGACCGAACCGGCCGGCACGCGGCCGTAGCTCACTTCGCCGGTGGCGCGGTCGTAGATCTTGGTCGACTGGCCGATGTACACGCCCATCGAAATGACCGAGTTTTCCTCGACGATGACGCCTTCGACGATCTCGGAGCGGGCGCCGATGAAGCAGTTGTCTTCGATGATGGTCGGATTGGCCTGCATCGGTTCGAGCACGCCGCCGATGCCAACGCCGCCGGACAGGTGTACGTTCTTGCCGATCTGCGCGCACGAACCGACCGTGGCCCAGGTGTCGATCATGGCGCCTTCATCGACGTAGGCGCCGATGTTGACGTAGGACGGCATCAGCACCACGTTCTTGGCGATGAAGCTGCCGCGCCGCGCAACGGCCGGCGGCACCACGCGAAAACCGCCGCGCGCAAAATCGTCGGCCGTGTAGTTGGCGAACTTGGTCGGTACCTTGTCGTAGAACTGCATGGTGCCGTCGGAGGTCATGACGCTGTTGTTCTCGAGACGGAAGGAGAGCAGCACCGCTTTCTTGATCCACTGGTTGACGACCCAGTCGGCACCGGTTTTTTGCGCCACGCGCATGCTGCCGTCATCCAGTCCAGCGATCACGTGGGCGACTGCCTCGCGCAGTTCGGCCGTGCCGTTCGATGGATTGATGTCGGCGCGCTGTTCCCAGGCGGTGTCGATGATGCTTTGGAGTTGTTGGGTCATGATCGTATTATCAGTAAGTGGTGTGGCGGATTTCAGGGTAATGTCAGTGACTTGCAAAACTGGACGATGCGCTGGGCTGCCTCGACGCCTTCGTCGACTTCGGCGACCAGGGCCATGCGGATGCGCTTGCTGCCCGGGTTGATGCCGTGCGCGTCGCGCGCCAGATAGCTGCCCGGCAGGACCGTCACATTATATTCCGCGTAAAGACGGCGCGCGAATTCGGTGTCGGACAAAGCGCTGCGGCGCACGTCGGCCCACAGGTAAAAGCCGGCGTCGGGCAGCTCCACATCCATCACTTCCCTGAGCAGCGGGGTGACCAGGGCGAATTTTTCGCGGTACTTGACGCGGTTTTCCTGGACGTGGGCTTCGTCGCCCCAGGCGGCGATGGACGCGGCCTGCACCGGGGGCGACATGGCGCCGCCGCAGTAGGTGCGGTACAACAGGAATTTCTTGATCACGGCGGGGTCCCCGGCCACGAAGCCCGAGCGCATGCCCGGCACGTTGGAGCGCTTGGACAGGCTGGAAAACACGATCAGGTTCGCGTACGGCGTCTCGCCGCCGCTGCGCCCGAGCTGGTGCGCCGCTTCCAGCGCGCCCAGGGGCGCCGCGCTGGTGTGGTAAATCTCGGAATAGCATTCGTCGGCGGCGATCACGAAGCCGTAGCGGTCGGACAGCGCGAACAACTGCTCCCAGTCCGCCAGCGACAGGGTGGCGCCGGTCGGGTTGCCAGGGGTGCACAGGTACAGCAACTGCACGCGCGGCCAGATTGCGGCAGGCACGCTGGCGTAATCGCAGCCGAAATTGCGGCCCGGTTCCGAGTTCACGAAATACGGCTCGGCCCCGGCCAGGTAGGCCGCGCCCTCGTAGATCTGGTAGAAGGGGTTGGGGCAGACGATCAGCGGCGCCGGTTTCGACGCATCGATGACGCAGTGGGCGATTCCGAACAGCGCCTCGCGCGAGCCGTTCACCGGCAGCACCTGGGTGGCCGGATTTAAGGCCGGCACGCCGTAGCGCCGTTCCAGCCAGCCGGCGATGGCGCCGCGCAAAGCGTCGCTGCCGGCCGTGGTCGGGTAATTGGCCAGTCCCGCCACGCCGTGCGCCAGCGCCTTCTGGATGAAGGGCGGCGTCGGGTGTTTCGGCTCGCCGATCCCGAGGCTGATGGCGGCGTAGTCCGGGTTCGCGGTCACGCCCGCGAACAACTGGCGCAGTTTTTCAAAAGGGTAGGGGTGCAGTTTGTCGAGGTGTGGATTCACGGCGTTGCCAGGTTTTGGCGCAGGAAGCGCAGGGTTAGCGTAGATCGGAACAGCGACGTATTATAGGCGCAAATGGCCGCTATCGCGCCACGCTCCGGGATTTACCCCGGACCATTCCTTGAAGGCGTGGGAGAAGGCGCTTTGCTCCTGATAGCCCAGCAAAAACGCGATATCGACCAGCGACAGGCCGCCCTGGCGCAGGTAATCCATGGCCAGGGCATAGCGCGCCTGGTCGAGCACCTGCTGGAAGCTGGCCCCGGCCTCGCTCAGTTTGCGCTGCAGGGTGCGTGGCGAGAGCTTGAGCTCTTCCGCAATCGTGGCCAGCCGCACCCGGTCGTGCGCCAGGTTGCCGATGATGGCCGCATGCACCCGCGCCACCACCCCATCGTCATCCCGGCCGCGCTCGCGCAGGAGCTGCTCGGCGTGCCGCTGCAGCACCGGGTACAGGCCCACATCGGCATTCGGCACGGGCCAGCCAAGCAGTTGGGCGTCGAAGCCGGCCGCGTTGGCGCTCGCCCCGAAGCGCGGCAGCGCGCCGAAAATGCGCGCATACTCGGCGCCGTCGGCCTGCTGCGCGTGCGTAAACCCCAGTTGCGGCGCCGGCAGCGCGGTCCCGGCCAGCCAGGTGGTAAAAGTGCGGATGCCGGCAAACACGCTTTCGACCAGGTGGCGGCCGCCGTCGGGGTAGTTGCTGACCCATTCGTACTGCGCCTGCCCGCCGTCCAGGTGCAGCACCGAGCGTCCCAGGTCGTGCGCCAGTTGCTCGTAGCGCAAGGTTTGCTGGAAGGCCTGGCCGAAATCGCGGCACGACAGCAAGATCAAACCGTACACGCTGTACGTTCCGAGCCTGACCCGTTCCCCCACGTGCAGGCCGAAATGCGGGTCGTCGGCCAGCTCGGCGCCGGCGGCCAGCAGGCGCACGTAATCGGCCGCCCCGAGCGAATCGGGCAGGCGCTCGAGCGTCGCTGCGGGCAGGCCGGCGGCGTCGGCCAAGGCGCTTGGGGTCACGCCGCGCGCCTGCGCCGCTTCGAGCAGCGGCTGCAGATAGGACCCGGTGACGCGGCGCGCGTCAGCGCGCGGCACGGGTGGCATCGCTGGCATGTTTGAACAAGGCAGTTGTCATGAAAGCGCAATACGTGAAGCCCGCCTTCGCATACGCTGGCGGCTGTGGATGAACAGACAAGTATAACGGGAAAAAACGATGAAACGGTGGAACGGATGGGGCGACGATGCCATTGAATTTGCGTTGAACGACGACGCGCTGGCATTTTTGGGCGAACGCCTGGGGCCTGGGACCGCCGGCGCCGAGACCAGCCATGCGGACGCCTGCGCGCGCATCGGCGCCAGCCGCCTGCCGCCGCATCCGCTGATCGACACCTCGGCCGCCGCGCGGCTGGCCAATGCGCTCGGCCAGAGCCTGCCCGACTGGCTGCGCCTGCGCTACGGCAAAATCGACACCGCCCCGGACGGCGTGGCCTATCCCGAAAGCGGCGAAGAAGTGCGCGAGCTGCTCGATTTTGCGGCACTGTGCGGCGCCATCGTCATTCCGTACGGCGGCGGCACCAGCGTGGCCGGCCATGTCGGCGTCGACGCCGGGCCCAAACCGGTCCTGACCATCAACCTGACCCGCATGCGCGCCATGATCGACCTGGACAAGGACGCGCAACTGGCCACCTTCGGCGCCGGCGTGCTGGGGCCGGACCTGGAAGCGCAGCTGCGCGCCTTCGGCTACACGCTCGGCCATTTTCCGCAATCGTTCGAATACTCGACCCTGGGCGGCTGGGTCGTGACGCGTTCGTCCGGCCAGCAGTCGCTGCGCTACGGGCGCATCGAACAACTGTTTGCCGGCGGCAGGGTCGAAACACCGGTCGGCACGTTTGACTTGCCGACCTTTCCGGCGTCGGCCGCCGGTACCGACCTGCGCGAGATGGTGCTCGGCTCCGAGGGCCGGCTCGGCATCCTCACCGAGGCCACGGTGCGCATCAGCCGCCTGCCGCAGTACGAAGCCTTTCACGCCGTGTTCTTCCCAAGCTGGGACGCGGCGGCGGCGGCCACGCGCGAGCTGGCGCAGGCGCGGCTGCCGCTGTCGATGCTGCGCCTGTCGAATCCGCTGGAGACCTTGACCATGCTGACCCTGGCCGGCCACAAGCGCCTGATCGGCGCGCTGGAAACCTGGCTGCGCTGGCGCGGCTGCGCCGACGGCAAATGCATGCTGATGATCGGCGCCAGCGGCAGCGCAGCCAACGCGAAGCACGCGCTGCGCGCCGCACTAAGAATCGCGCGCGCCGGCGGCGGCGTGCATGTGGGCCGCACCATGGGCGACAAATGGAAGCAGAACCGCTTCCGCAACGTCTACCTGCGCAATGCCGCCTGGCAGCACGGCTACGCCATCGACACGGTGGAAACGGCGGTCGACTGGCCGGGCGTGACGCCCATGATGCACGCGCTGGAAGACGCCGCCGCGCAGGCCATGGCCTCGTGCGGGGAGCGCGTACACGCCTACACCCACCTGTCGCATTTGTATGCGCAGGGCGCCAGCGTGTACACCACCTTCGTGTACCGCCTCTCGGGCAGCTATGAAGAAGACTTGCAGCGCTGGCGCCGCCTGAAGGGCGCCGTGTCGGAAGCGATCGTCGTCAACGGCGGCACCATCAGCCACCAGCATGGCGTCGGCGCCGACCACGCGCCTTACCTCGCATCCGAAAAAGGCTTGTTGGGCATGGGCGCCATGCGCACCCTGTTCCGCCACTTCGATCCGGATGGCCGCATGAACCCGGGCAAGCTGGTGTCGCCATGAGCGCCCACTGGCAGAACGGCTGGCAGACCACGCTGCCGCTGCTGCTGGCGCGCGAATGGGACTTGTTGATCATCGGTGGCGGCATCACCGGCGCCGGGATCCTGCTGGAGGCCTCGCGCCGCGGCCTGAAAGCACTGCTGGTCGAGCAACGCGATTTCGCCTGGGGCACCTCAAGCCGCTCCTCGAAACTGGTGCATGGCGGCCTGCGCTACCTGAAAGAAGGCCGCATCGGCCTGACCCGCGAATCGGTGCATGAGCGCGACGCGCTGCTGGCCGGGGCTGCGGGGCTGGTCGAACCGCAAAGCTTCGCCTTTGGCGACTACGTGGGCCGCAAGCCGGGCCGCAAGACATTTTTGCTCGGGCTGGCGATGTACGATTTTCTTGCCGGTAAACGCGAACGCCACTATGTCGACGATGGCCAATTTGCGATGATGACCCCAAACGCCGCGCGCGCCGGCCTGCAGGGCGGCATGCTCTACACCGACGCCAAGACCGACGACGCGCGCCTGGTGCTGCGCGTGCTGCAGGAAGCGCAGACCCACGGCGGCGTGGCGATCAACTACATGGCCGCGCGCGAACTGCTGCGCAGCGGCCCCACTGTCAACGGCGCAGTGCTGCTCGACGGGCGCGACGGCGCCACCCACGAAGTGCGCGCGCGGGTGCTCATCAACGCCACCGGCGCCTGGGCCGACGGCCTGCGCGCGCAAGCGGGTGGCGCGCCGCGACTGCGTCCGCTGCGCGGCAGCCACCTGGTGCTGCCGGCGTGGCGCCTGCCGCTGGCACAGGCCGTCAGCCTGATGCATCCGGCGGACGGCCGCCCGGTGTTCGCCTTTCCGTGGGAAGGCGTTACCCTGGTCGGCACCACCGACGTCGATCATGGCGCCGGCCTGGCGAGCGAAGCGGCCATCACGCGGGCCGAACTCGATTACCTGATGGCGGCGCTGCATGCGCAGTTCCCGCAACTGGCCTTGAGCGAGGCGGATGTGATTGCGACCTACGCCGGCGTGCGCCCGGTGATCGACAGCGGCGCGGGCGACCCGTCCAAGGCCTCGCGCGACCATGCCGTGTGGCTGGAAGACGGCCTGTTGACCGTCACCGGCGGCAAGCTGACCACCTTCCGCGTGATCGCGCTCGACGCGCTGCGCCACGCCATGCCTTTGTTACCCGGCTGGCGCGACGACCTGGCGCCGTGCGCCGTGTTTGCGCCGTCGCCATCGGTGGTCGCGCCGCTGCGGGCGGCGGTGGTGCGGCGTTTGCGCGGGCGCTACGGCGCGCACGCGCAGGCCTTGATCGATGCGGCCCGTCCCGGCGAGCTGGACATCATTCCCGGCACCGAATCGCTGTGGGCCGAACTGCGTTGGGCGGCGCGCACGGAAGCGGTACAGCACCTGGAAGACCTGCTGCTGCGCCGCACCCGCCTCGGCTTGCAGCTGCGCGGCGGGGGAGTGCGGCACCTGGCGCGCATCCGCGCGATCTGCCAGCGCGAGCTGGAATGGGACGACGCGCGCTGGCGTGCCAGCGAGGCGGCGTATCTGGCACTATGGCAGGCGCACTACGGCTTGCCGGGCAAGCTGCCATGAGCAACAAAACCATCCTCGCCATCGACAACGGCACCCAGAGCGTGCGCGCGATCCTGTTCGACCTGCAGGGCAATATCGTGGCCAAGGCGCAGGTGCATTTCGAGAGCTACTTTTCAACGCATCCCGGCTGGGCCGAGCACGACCCGGAAGACTATTGGCAATCGCTGTGCCGCGCCTGCAATCAGCTGTGGCGGCAGCCGGGCGCCGACAAGGCGGCGGTAGCGGGCGTGGCCGTGACCACCCAGCGCGGCACGGTGATCAACGTCGGCATTGACGGCGTGCCGCTGCGTCCGGCCATCACCTGGCTGGACCAGCGCCGCACCGACGCGGCGCCGCAGGTCGGCATGTGGTGGAACCTGGCGTTCCGGCTGGCGCGGGTCAAGGGTACGATCGATTACTTTCGCGGCGAGGCCGAGATCAACTGGATCAAGGTGCACCAGCCGGATGTGTGGGCGCGCACGCACAAGGTGCTGCTGTTGTCGGGCTACCTGAACTACCGCCTGTGCGGGCGCTATGTCGATTCGACCGGCTCGCAGGTGGCGTACCTGCCGTTCGACTACAAGCGCCAGCGCTGGGCCGGGCCGCGCGACTGGAAGTGGCAGGCGCTCGCGATCACGCCGCACATGCTGCCCGAACTGGTGGCCCCTGGCACGCTGATCGGCAAGATCGACGATGCGGTGGCCGCAATGACCGGCATCCCGGCCGGCACGCCGCTGCTGGCGGCGGCCGCCGACAAGGCGTGCGAAGTGATCGGCGCGGGCTGCCAGGCGCCGCATATCGGCTGCCTCAGTTACGGCACCACGGCCACCATCAACACCACCAGCCGCCGCTATGTGGAGGTAACGCCCTTCATTCCGCCGTACCCGGCGGCCATACCCGATACCTACAGCACCGAGGTGCAGATTTTTCGCGGCTACTGGATGGTGAACTGGTTCAAGGAGCAGTTCGGCCACCACGAGCGCGCGCGCGCGCTGGAAGAAGATGTCGCGCCGGAGCAGTTGTTCGATGAACTGGTCAATGCGGTGCCGGCGGGGGCAATGGGGCTGATGCTGCAGCCTTACTGGAGCCCGGGCATCCGCGTGCCGGGACCGGAGGCGAAGGGCGCGATCATCGGCTTTGGCGACGTGCATACGCGCGCGCATGTGTACCGGGCCATCCTGGAAGGGCTGGCGTACGCGCTGCGCGAGGGGAAGGAGCGCACCGAGAAGCGCAGCGGCGTGCCGATCACCGAGTTGCGGGTGTCGGGCGGCGGCTCGCAGAGCGACGCGGCGATGCAGCTGACGGCCGATATTTTCGGGCTGCCGACGGCACGCCCGCACGTGTATGAAACGTCGGGACTGGGGGCGGCGATTGCGGCGGCGGTGGGGCTCGGTTTGTACCCTGACTTTGCGGCGGCCATTGCGGCGATGACGCGCATCGGGCGGGTGTTCGAACCGATTGCGGCGAACCGGGTCATGTACGACCGTTTGTACCGGCAGGTGTACCGCAAGATGTACGCACGCTTGCAGCCGATGTATGCGCAGATTGCGGAGATTACGGGGTATCCGAAGAAGCCTTGATCCACCGTCGTTCCCGCGCAGGCGGGAACGACGGTGGCTATTCAACGTTCGCTTTTCGATCCCAGCGGTCGACGCACACCATGTCGTCCAGCTTCCTGCGCGACGCCCACCCCTCCATTTCGAGCATCGGCATCGGATAAAACTGCGCCACGTGTCCGATGCAGACCACTGCCACCGGCTTGCCGCCGGCCGGAATCGACAGCAGCGCGGCCAGCTTGTCGGGATCGAACAGCGACACCCAGCCCATCCCGCCCCCTTCCGCGCGCGAGGCCAGCCACATGTTCTGCAGCGCGCAGGCCACCGACGCCAGGTCCATTTCGGGCAAGGTGCGCCGTCCGAATACGTACTCTTCGCGCCGGTCCATCAGCGCCGCCACCAGCAACTCGCCGCATTCGCGAATTCCCTCGACCTTGAGCCGCATGAATTCCGCACCGCGTTCGCCCAGCGCCGCGGCCGTGGCCAGCCGTTCCTCGTCGACCAGCTGCACGATCGCCTCGCGCACGGCGTCGCTGCGGATGCGGATAAAGCGCCACGGCTGCATCATCCCCACGCTGGGGGCCAGGTGCGCCGCGTTGACCAGCCTTGCGAACAGCGCCTCGTCGATGGCGCCCGGCACAAAATGGCGCACGTCGCGGCGCGCGGCGATGGCGCGGTAGACGGCGTCGATATCGCCCTGGCTGAATGGATCGGTCACGGTGGCCTCGCAGGTGGCGGGCAGCGCGGAGTGCGCCGCCGGTGCCGCCATTATCCATGATCGGGCAGCCCGGCTACTTGAGCAAACGCGAGATGAAGGTGCGGATCAGCTCCGCGCTCTCGCTCGCCGCGCTCATGTGCGGGCAATGCCCGATATTGTCGACAAACGCCAGCCAGCTTACCGGCAGGTGGCGGCGCATGTACTCGCCCACTTCACGCGGGGCGATCATGTCATCGGTGCTTTGCAAAATCAAGGTGGGCGTGTGCGAGCGCGGCACGTCGGCGCGGTGGTCCGACAGGAAGGTGACGCGCGCGAAATGGCGGGCGATTTCGGGATCGTTGCGGCAAAAGCTGGCGGTCAGCTCCTGCTGCAGGTCGGGCTGGCCGGGCGCGCCCATGATCAGCGGCGCCATGTTGGCGGCCCATTTGAGGTAATTGTCGTGCATGAGGCGCAGCAGGGTGTCGATATCCTCGCGGTTAAAGCCGCCGATGTAATCGCCATCGTTGATGAAGCAGGGCGACGGGCCGACCATCACCTGGCCGGCGAACATGGCCGGCTCGCGGATCGCGGCCAGCATGCCGATCATGGCGCTGACCGAATGGCCGATGAAAACCACCGGCTCGTTGGCGAATTGGTGGATGATCTCGAGCAGGTCTTCGGCATGGCGGTGCAGGGTGGCGTAGTCGAATTCGTTGTAGGCCGACAGGTCGGAGCCGCCGCTGCCTACCAGGTCGTACAGGGCGACCTTGTAGTGGCCGGAAAAGGCGGGCAGCAGCTTGCGCCACATGCTCTGGTCGCAGCCGAAGCCGTGGCCGAATACCAGGGTGGAGGAACCGGTTCCGTAAAAATGGACGTTGTTGCGGTGCTGAATATTCATGGCGCATCCACGAGTGAGTACAGCATTGCTTCCCTTGCCTATCAGAGCGCGCGGTTGTCAGCTTATTCTATTCCTGTTATCAATACAATTGTGTCTTTGCTGCCGCTTGTGTGGCTTTATGCCTGATGGGTAGAGGACCCGGCGTGCCGCTCTTATAATGGCTGTACCGTGATCGGAAACCTTTTGATCCGCATAGGGATCCATCGACGATGCACGTTCCGCTTTCCCCCCCGCCACCGAGGCCGCTGGCCCAGATGCTGCTCCACGCGGCGCTGATCGCCTGGGGCGTTTCCCTTCTCTTGCCGGCGTTTACCCTCGAGAGCGAACGCTGGCCCGATTGGGGCCTGGACGTCATGCTGGACGGTTTGGTGCTTGGCTGGATGGTGAACGGATGGGCCGTGTATGCGAACGTGTTCTTCGCAGTCGGCGCCGTGCGTGTGCGCTCCGGCAAACCGGCCGGCCATGCCATCGGCGCCATGCTGTTATTGGCGGCAACGTTGCCTTTCCTCAAGGGCTCGTATGCCAATTTCTCATCGGGGACGGTCTGGCCGGTGGTCAGCTGGGGCTGGGGAGCCTTCCTCTGGCTGGTGTCGCTGGTGCTGCTCGCCGCTGCGGCGCGGGCAAAGGAGGAGCGCCTGGACAGGCGCGGGGCGGTGCGGTTCGGGCTCGCAATCGTGCTCGCCTGCGTGGCGGCGCTGGCGCTGCATGGCTACCAGTGGTGGTATGCGAACGAGCCCGACAGGCAGGCGCTGCTGTCGAACGGAATGATATTTACCGTCAGCGAATTATGTCCCTTCGCACTGGCCTGGCCGGCGCCGCTGGATGGGGCGACGGGCGAAGCGGTGGTGCTCGATATCGATCCGCTGCTGCGTAGCAGCAGCGGCGTCAAGCTCGATCTTCCCGCCGAGTTCACCGACGAACAGGGCGATGGCTCGGCCTGGCGCGTGCATCGCGTGGAAGGAACGTCCTCCACCGTGATGTTGAGGGAGAAGGCCCAGGCAGGATCGCTGGTACTGCAGTTCAAAGCCGAGGGCAAGGACACCGTCATGCGCTTGCTCAAAGGCGCGCCGCAGCGCGTGCTGTACGAGCAGCGTTTGCACGAGGTGGCGTCGGCCACAGGCGACGTCGGATTTTGCCCGCTGCTTGGCCGGAGCAGGTTTTCGCAGCGGGACGATTATGACAAGGCGTTGATGCGCGCCATGGCGCTCGATCCGCCCATTCAAGCGGGCACGCCATTGCCGCGTGCCGAGGAGGCGCGCGAACCGTGCGACTTCGGTACGGCCGATATCGACCGCATCAAAGGATTGCGCAACTGGGATGGGCGCGAGGTCATGATCTGGAGCGCGAGCCACCACAAGGTATCCGGCTTTTGCTCCGCAAGCTACATGGTGCTGGTGTATCACGGCGCGCCTCCGTATGAACCTGCGCTGTGGCAGTCGATGTACGTGTATGACCGCAAGACGCTCAAGCCCCTTGGCGTTTTCAGTCGCGGGGACAGTTGCCCGGATACCATGTGCGGGCCGGGAGTTGCCGTGACTGTCCAGGCAATCGGCCTCGATGGCAGAAAAGCCGTGATACAGACCACGCTGGGCAGCTATTCCGCCACGATGAACGACCGATTCTGACCATTGCGGCGCGGCCTGCGCTTCGTATCATGGCGCCTGCCCGTGAGCAACACCTTGCCAAGGGCATTTTCTGGTACAAGCGACGATGACTTCTCCAAGTACACCCGCGCACTTGCGGCCGGTCGATGTTGTCCTGATGGGCGCGGCGCTGCTCGCATGGATGGTTTCGATGGGGAGCCCGGTGTTTGCCACCGGGGCTGACAGTCCCCCGCTGCCGGGCGGTGGCCTCATGCTGCTCGGCCTGTTTTTCGGCGGGGCCGCCAACGGCTGGGCGGTGTATGCCAATCCCTTCTTCCTGTTCGCGGCGTGGCGTTTGTGCATGGGCAAGGTACCGCGCAAGTCCATCCTGCTCATGCTCATGCTCCTGTTCGCCGCCACCTTGCCCCTGTTGAACGGCATGCCCGGCATGAAGGGCGGGCACGGCGCGCACGCGGTCAGCTGGGGATGGGGCGCATTCATGTGGCTGTGGTCGCTGGTGCTGCTGACCGCCGCCACGGCGGCCAGGCGCACGATCATTGGCGTGCGCGGCGCGCTGGTGCTGGGACTCCTCATCGTGCTCAGTGTCGTCGCGGCGCTGGCGCTGCATGCGCGCCAGTGGCGCGCCGCCGGCCATGAAGACCGGCAGTTGCTTCTCCCTCTCGGCATGATCTACACTAGCAGCCAGTTATGCCCCGTTCCGCTGACCTGGCCCGTGCCGTCGGACGCGCCCGGCGGCGAGCCGCTGGTGCTCGACATCGATACGCGCGTGCTGGAACCGGCGGGCGCGGGGCCGGCGCTCGAACTGCCCGGCGGGTTCACCAAGGCGCATGCCGGCGGGGCGGCCTGGATCGCGTATTCCGACCGCGACGACAGCCTGATGATCAGGCAGGCGGCGCGGCCCGGCGCGCTGCTGCTGGAGGTAAAAGCGCTGGGCGACGGCGCCGTGCTGCGTTTGCTCAAAGGCGAACCGCGCCGGCTGCTGTACGAACAGCGGGTGGCCAGCGTCGACAGCGGTCGCGGCCGCCCCCGCAGTCTTTGCCCGCTCATGGCGCGCGCGCCCGATGTCGGGCTGCATTCCGAGTATGGGTTGGCGCTGCTGCGTGCCGTGGGCCAGGGTCTGCCGTTCGCGCACGACAAGCCGCTGGCGCGTGCCGAAACGGCGCGCCAGCGCTGCCCGATCGGCAGTGCCGACATCGACGGCATCGCCGGCCTGCGCTCGCTGGACGGGCGTGAAGTGATCGCGGCGGGAAGGATGGGCGGCATGGCCGGCTTCTGTTCCGCCAGCTACGTGGTGCTGGCCGGCGACCTGGCGCGTCCCGGCGACGCCCGCCTGCGCCCGGTGGTGCATGTGCTCGACCGGAAAAGCCTGCGGCCGCTGGCCCGCTTCGACGGGCAGCGCAGTTGCCCGCCGGCGATCTGCGCGCCGGGGCCGCAAGCCACGCTGGACGGCGTACACCTGGAGGGCGACAGCGCGGTGATTGAAACCTCGCGCGGCGAGTATGTGGCCACCTTGAGAAAACGGCCCTGACGCCGGCGCATCGGCGACCCGGCGCATCGAATGCAAAACGCCGTCCGCCAGTTGCCTGGGGGACGGCGCCGGGCTGCCGCGGCCGGGCTTACATCTGGGCGGCGATCAGCTTGCCGAGAATGGCGACGCCTTCACGGATACGCTCCGGCGGCACCGTCACGAAGGACAGGCGCAAGGTGTTCGTTTCCGGCTCGTTGGCGTAGAACGGCGCGCCCGGAACAAAAGCCACCTTGGCCGCGATGGCCTGGTCGAGCAGCTTCATGGCGTCGATATGCTTGGGCAGGGTGACCCAGATGAACATGCCGCCTTCGGGCTTGGTCCAGGTGACGCCTTCCGGGAAGAACTCGGCGACCGCGTCGAGCATCGCCTGGCACTGGTTGGCGTACAGCGCGCGGATGGTCGGGATGTGCTGGTCGAGGAAGCCATCCTTGACCACTTCGTAGACCACCATCTGCGTCAACTGCGCGGTGTGCAGGTCGGCGGCCTGCTTGGCCAGTTCCAGGCGGCGCACCAGCGGCAGCGGCGCCACCACGTAGCCGAGGCGGATGCCCGGCGTGAGCACTTTCGAGAACGAGCCCATGTAGATGACGCCGTCCGGGTTCATGTTCAGCATTTTCGGGAACGGCTCGCCCTTGTAGCTCAGCGCGCCGTACGGATCATCTTCGATCAGCGGCAGGCCGAGGCGGGCGCAGGTCTCGACCAGTTCCTGGCGGCGCTCGATGGACAGGCTGCGGCCGGTCGGATTCTGGAAGTTCGGCAGCGCGTACAGCAGGCGCGCGCCCTCGGCCACGGCGGCGATCGAGGACGGCACCAGGCCATGCTCGTCGGTTGCGACCGACTTGAATTCGGGGCGATACACCGAGAACGCCTGCAGCGCGCCCAGGTAGCTCGGCGTTTCGACCAGCACGCGGCTGCCTTCGTCGATCAGCACCTTGCCCAGCAGGTCGAGCGCCTGCTGCGAGCCGGAGGTCATCAGGACCTGTTCCGGCAGGATCTTGCAAGTGGCGGTGGACAGCGAATTGGCGATCCACTCGCGCAGCAGCGGGTAGCCATCGGTCGGACCGTATTGCAACGCGACTTTACCGTTTTCGGACAAGACCTTGTCGAAGGCCGCCTTCATGTGCTCGACCGGGAAGGTGGCGGGCGAGGGCAGGCCGCCGGCGAAGGAGATGATCTCCGGACGCTGGGTAATCTTCAGGATTTCGCGGATGAACGAACTCTGAAGCTGGCTGGCGCGCTCGGAAAAACGCCACTCGATGGGGTTTGGATTTTCGATTTTCATACTGGTCTCACAGTCAAGGCGGCCGGGTTCGCACTGGGCCGATTATAGAGCACGCTGGGTAAGCGGCTGGAAAGACGCCGCCGGATAAGCAGCGTCCGGGATAATGAATGATGGTTTAAGCGACTTCGACGATCATTTCGATTTCGACGCAGGCGCCGCGCGGATTCTGCGCCACGCCGAAGGCCGAGCGCGCATGCTTGCCGGCATCGCCGAACACCTCGGCCAGCAGTTCCGAGGCGCCATTGGTGACCAGGTGCTGGTCGGTGAAGCCGGGGGTCGAGTTGACCAGGCTCATCAGTTTGACGATACGCTTGACCTTGCCGAGATCGCCGCCGCAGGCTTCCTGCAGCGTGCCCAGCAGATCGATCGCAATCGCGCGCGCGGCGGCGACGCCCTGTTCGGTGCTGACGTCCTTGCCCAATTGGCCGGCGTTGACGGAACCGTCGGCGTTCTTCGCGATGTGTCCGGAAATAAACACCAGATTCCCGGTCTGGACATACATCACATACGCGGCGACGGGCGCGGCAGGTGGGCTGAGGGTGATATCAAGCGATTTCAGTGTGTCGTAGACGGTCATGGCGATTCCTCGGAAGCGGATAGAAAGAACAAGGCAGTATTGTACGTCGGGCACGACCGGCTGCCCACCGGAATCACGCCAAGGCCACAACTTGGGACAGCCACCGGTGAAACGACTTCCGAAACTCCTACAACCAGGGTCAGAGCTTTAATTCGAAACTTTTTCTCTCTATTAACGCGATCGCATTTGATCGATCGCATTTTCAGCGTTCCAAGGGCTTATCGGCCCGGCTTGCCGTGAAAAGCTTGCAAAACCGGCGCCTTCGGCGATTTTGCAACAAAAAAGTTTCTATTTAAAGCTCTGACCCCGGTTGGGGGTGTTAGCGTTTGATTTGCATGCGGCGGCCGATGGCGACGACGGCGATCACCGCGAGGGCGAAGCCGATGTTGGCGGGCTCGAGCGGCTCGCCCAGCAGCAGCCAGGCGCCAGCGAGCGTCATGAACGGTTGCAGTAGCTGCACTTGCCCCACCCGGGCAATGCCGCCGCGCGCCATGCCCCGGTACCAGAAGAAAAAGCCGATGAACATCGAGAATATCGATACGTACCCAAAGCCGATCCATGCCCGCGCGCCAGCCTCGGCCATCCGGTCCAGCTGCGGCAACGCCAGCCAGATTACCAGCGGTAACACCAGCGGCACCGACAATACCAGCGCCCAGCTGATCACTTGTTGCCCGCCCATGCTCTGCGATAATTTCCCTCCCTCGGCGTAGCCCACCGCCGCTGCCGCCACTGCCCCGAACATCAGCAGGTCGGCCTGGTGGAAGCTGCCGCCGCTCTGGCGCAGGGCGAAGCCGATTACGATGGCCGAACCCGCCAGGGCGGTCAGCCAGAAGCCGGGCGAGGGTTTTTCGTTGCCGCGCAGCGCGGACACGAGCGCCGTGGCCAGCGGCAGGATGCCGACCAGCACCGCGCCGTGCGAGGCCGGCACACTGCGCAAGGCAATCGAGGTCAGCCACGGAAAGCCGATCACGCAGCCGAGCGAGACCATCGCCAGCGGCCACAGCGCCGACCTCGGCGGCAGCGGGGCGCGCTTCCATACCAGCCAGATGGCCGCCAGCAGGGCCGCCACCAAGGCCCGCCCCAAGGCGACGAACACCGGCTCGAGCCCGGCCACCGCCATCCGCGTGAAGGGCAGCGTCAGGCTGAACAGGGCAACCCCGGCCAGCCCCAGCAGCATCCCGGCGCTCTCGTCCGACATGGCGGGCCGCGCCGCAATCGTCAAGGTGCTCGTCATGGCTCAGGGTCCTTGCAGGATGTGGCGAAACAGGTCGGCGTCGACATTGCCGCCAGTCAAAGGTAAGCCGATCTTCTTGCCCCGGATCAGCGGCCCGTCCTTGATCTGCATGGCCGCCGCCAGCGCCGCCGCGCCCGCGCCCTCGGCCAGGTTGTGGGTGCAGCGGTAATACAGGCGCATGGCGCGCGCGACTTCGTCGTCGGTCACGGCCAGCACGTCGTCGGCGTATTCGAGCACCGCCGCCAGCGACGCGGCATCGGCCACGCGGCACGCCAGCCCGTCGGCCACCACCGTGCTGACCGCCGCCTCGATGCTGTACCCGGCCCGGAACGAGAGCTGGTACGCCGGCGCATGGCTCGACACCACGCCGATGATCCGCGTTTTCACGCCCAGCGCGTGGCGCGCCGCGATGGCGCCGCAGATGCCCGAACCCTGGCCGATCGGCACCAGCACCAGGTCCAGGTCGGGCTGGGCGCGAAACAGTTCGAGCCAGCCGCTGGCCACGCCCGCCACCAGGTCGTCGTGGTAGGAGGGCACCATGTGCAGGCCTTCTTCGCGCATCAGCGCCAGCGCATGCTCGCGGCTTTCCTGGAAGTCGTGGCCATGTTCGATGACGCGCGCGCCCAGGCCGCGCATGCAGGCGTTCTTTTCCACGCTGTTCCCGTGCGGGACCACCACCGTCACCTGCAAGCCCAGGCGCGCGCCGCTGAAGGCGATCGCTTGCCCGTGGTTGCCGCGGCTCGGGGCGATGATGCCGCGCACCTCGGGCGCGCGCCGCGCCAGCGCATCGAGATAGACCACCGCGCCGCGCGCCTTGAAGGTGCCGAGCGGCGTGTGATTCTCGTGCTTGACCCAGGCCTCGGCGCCGAGCGCCTCGTTCAGCAGCGGCCACGAATACTGCGGCGTGGGCGGCATGGCGTGGTAGACAAGGGCCGCGGCGGCATCGAGTTCGGCAAGGGACGGCAAGTACATGGCGCTCTTTCAAAGGTGGGTCGATGGGTGTATCCTAGATGAGAAAACCAGTACAGTACAAGTACACTTATCCACATAATTATGCATACTGTGACGGTGCCATGACCAATACAAGCATTCCCGCGATGGGCCTGCTCACGCGCGGCTCGGGCGAAACGCTGATCGACCAGATCGTGCGTTCGGTCTCCAACCGCATCGACGATAAACTCCTGCGCAGCGGCGCGCGCATGCCGTCGATCCGCCAGTTCGCGGCCACCCACGGCGTATCGTGCTTCACGGTGGTGGCCAGCTACGACAAGCTGGTGGCCAAGGGCTACGTGGAGTCGCGCCGGGGCGCCGGCTTCTTCGTGCGCGAGCGCTCGCCGCTGAACGCCGGCGAGCGCTCGGCGCCGGACGCCGCCCCGGCGCCGCTGGAAACCAAGCCGCTCGACGTGGTCTGGCTGATCCGCAACATGTTCCGTCCCGCGCCCTCGCAGCGCGTGCCCGGTTCCGGCGTGCTGCCGTCCGAATGGCTGGACGGCCCGATGATCGCCAACGCCCTGCGCGCTGTCAGCCGCCAGAGCGCCGCGCTGCTGCTTAACTACGGCATGCCGCAGGGCTTCCTGCCGCTGCGCCAGCAGCTCCAGCTGAAGCTGGCCGAGCTCGAAATCGACGCCGCGCCCGAGCAGTTTGTCACCACCGTCGGCGTGACCCAGGCGCTGGACCTGGTGGCGCGCGAGTTCACCCGCCCCGGCGACACCATTTTGGTCGACGACCCGGCCTGGTTCCTGATGTTCGGCGCTTTTGCGGCGATGGGGCTGAAGGTGGTCGGCATCGCGCGCCTGCCCGATGGCCCGGACCTCGCCCAGCTGGCCGCCATGGCGGCGCTGCACAAGCCCAAACTGTACGTGATCAATTCGGTGCTGCACAATCCCACTTCCACCTCGCTGTCGGCGGCCAAGGCGTTCCAGGTGCTGCGCATCGCCGAGGAACACGGCTTTACCATCGTCGAAGACGATATCTACTGCGACCTGCATCCCGGCAGCGCGGTGCAGCCGGCCACGCGCATGGCGGCGCTCGACCAGCTGAAACGGGTGATTTACCTGGGCGGCTTTTCCAAGTCGCTGGCGGCCAACCTGCGGGTCGGCTTCATCGCCACTTCGCCCGAGTGGGCCCAGCGCCTGTGCGACCGCAAGATGCTGGCCACGCTCACCACCAGCGACATCGGCGAGCGCGTGGTCTACAAAGTGCTCTCCGAGGGCTTGTACCGCAAGCACGCCGACCGCCTGCGCGCACGGCTCGACGCGGTGCGTGCGCGCACGGTGCGCCAGATGGAAAAGGTCGGCTTGCGCATCGATGTGGCGCCGCCGGCGGGCATGTTCATCTGGGCCGACACCGGTGTCGATACCATTTCCCTGGCCGAACGCGCCATGAGCGCCGGTTTGCTGCTGGCGCCGGGCGCGCTGTTTTCGCCCAGCCAGCTGCCGTCGACCCGGATGCGCATGAATGTGTCGACCTCCCAGGAGCCGGGCGTATGGGAATTTCTGGCCAAGGAACTGGGGCGCTGATTGCGCAGGCCTTGAAATCGCCCGGAACACCCCCATTTCTGCACAATCCGTTCAACCCGTCTTACACGAGGACTAAAAATGGCTGTCGCCGAAAAAGAAACCCTTGGTTTTCAAGCAGAAGTAAAACAGTTGCTGCAACTGATGATCCACTCCCTGTACTCGAACAAGGAGATCTTCCTGCGCGAGCTCATTTCGAACGCGTCCGACGCGTCCGACAAGCTGCGCTTCGAGGCGATCAATAACGACGCTTTGTACGGTAACGACCATGAACTGAAAATCCGGGTCGCCTTTAACAAGGAAGCGCGCACGGTCACCATTTCCGACAACGGCATCGGCATGAGCCGCGAGGAAGTCATCTCGCACCTGGGCACCATCGCCAAGTCGGGCACCAAGGAATTCTTCGGCAAACTGTCCGGCGACCAGCAGGCCGACGCGGCCCTGATCGGCCAGTTCGGCGTGGGCTTCTACTCGGGCTTCATCGTGGCCGACAAGATCACGGTCGAAACCCGCCGCGCCGGCGCCGACGCATCCGAGGGCGTGCGCTGGGAGTCGGCGGGCGAGGGCGATTACAGCGTCGAAGCGATCGAGAAGACCGCGCGCGGCACCGATATCATCCTGCACCTGCGCGAAGGCGAGGACGAGTTGCTGTCGAGCTGGAAGCTGAAATCGATCATCCGCAAGTACTCGGACCACATCTCGCTGCCGATCGTGATGCAAAAGGACGAGTGGGACGCCGAGAAAAGCGAGACGGTCCTCAAGGACGAAACCGAGACGGTCAACCAGGCCAGCGCGCTGTGGGCCCGCAACAAGAACGACATCACGCCCGAGCAGTACGAGGAATTCTACAAGCACGTCTCGCACGACTTCCAGGCGCCGCTGGCCCATACCCATAACCGGGTCGAGGGCCGCAGCGAATACACGCAACTGCTGTACGTGCCGAGCCACGCCCCGTTCGACCTGTGGGACCGC
This sequence comes from Massilia genomosp. 1, assembly GCF_011682185.1. NCBI lineage: Bacteria > Pseudomonadati > Pseudomonadota > Betaproteobacteria > Burkholderiales > Oxalobacteraceae > Massilia > Massilia genomosp. 1. The sequence goes on along the minus strand of NZ_WHJF01000021.1, from coordinate 58,310 downwards.
AACAAGCGCGGCGGCATCAAGCTGTACGTCAAGCGCGTGTTCATCATGGACGATGCCGAGCAGCTGATGCCGGCCTACCTGCGCTTCATCAAGGGCGTGATCGATTCGAACGACCTGCCGCTGAACGTGTCGCGCGAGATCCTGCAGGAGTCGCGCGATGTGAAGGTGATCCGCGAAGGCTCGACCAAGCGGGTGCTGGGCATGCTCGAAGAATTGGCCAACGCCGAGGAGCAGGAAAAGAAGGACAAGTACACCACCTTCTGGAAGGAATTCGGCCAGGTTCTCAAGGAAGGCATTGGCGAAGACGCCGGCAACCTCGAACGCATCGCCAAGCTGCTGCGTTTCGCTTCGACCGCCAACGAGAACGCCGACCAGGCTACCTCGCTGGCCGACTACATCGGGCGCATGAAGGAAGGCCAGGAGAAGGTTTACTACGTCACCGGCGACAATTACACCGCTGCCAAGAACAGCCCGCACCTCGAAATCTTCCGCAAGAAGGGCGTGGAAGTGCTGTTGATGACCGACCGCGTCGATGAATGGATGCTGTCGTTCCTGACCGAGTTCGAAGGCAAGGAACTGGTGTCGGTGGCCAAGGGTGGCCTCGACCTGGGCGGCCTGGAAGACGAAGCCGAGAAGAAGGAACACGAAGAAACCGAAACCTCGTACAAGGACCTGGTCGAGCGCATGAAGGCGGCGCTGGGCGAGAAGGCCAAGGACGTGCGCGTGACGTTCCGCCTGACCGATTCGCCAGCCTGCCTGGTGGCCGATGAAAACGAGCTGTCGGGGAACCTGCTGCGCATGTTGAAGGCGGCGGGCCAGAGTGCGCCGGAGTCGAAGCCGATCCTGGAGATCAACCCGAATCACCCGCTGGTGACGCGTTTGAAGAACGAAGACGCGGCCAGCACGCAGTTCGGCGACTGGGCGCACATCCTGTTCGACCAGGCGCTGCTGGCTGAAGGCGGTTCGCTGAGCGATCCGGCGACCTTCGTGAAGCGCTTGAACGAGATGCTGCTCGCTGGCGCGAAGTAACTTCTATCGACCCTTACCTTTAAAACCGTCGTTCCCGCGCAGGCGGGAACCCAAGGCACGTTCGCTTAGCATGGAAAACTTGGGTTCCCGCCTGCGCGGGAACGACGGATCTTCATTCTGCGGTCTCGGAAATAGCGCGGGCTCAGGCCGACACCCGCTTGCACAGCTCCCGCAACAGCTTCTCCCCCTCCGGCCAGTCGCCGTATCCGCTCTCCCCATTGACATGCCCGGCGTCGCCAATCTCGACGCAGCGGCTGCCCCACGCCTCGGCAAACGCGCGTGCGCGTTCGATCGATACATACGGGTCGTTGGTGCTGGCCACCACGATGCTCGGAAACGGCAGCTTTTGCAGCCGCATCGGCGCAAAACCCAGCGCTTCGGCCGGAAACGACAGTCCTTCCGCATCGGCCGGCGCCACCAGCAAGGCCCCGCTGATACCGAGCGTTGATTCCGAACGCGCCCAGTGCGCCACCAGGCCGCACGCCAGGCTGTGCGCCACCAGGATCGGCGGCCCTTCGCTCATCGCAACAGCCGCATCGAGTTCATCGACCCATTCGTGGCAATCGGGATTGTTCCAGTCGCGGTGTGCGACCCGCTTCCATGCGGGGTTGCGCTGTTCCCAGTGCGTTTGCCAGTGCGACGGCCCCGAATTCCAGATCCCCGCCAAAGTCAGTACATCGCAATCCATTAGCCCTCCGTCGTAAGTGAGTCGATAGCACCGGTTGTACGGCTAAACACCACACCGGCCGCGTCACAGGCGTGCGGCTGCGCGCTTAGAAGGACAGGGTCAGCGATCCATGAAAGGGCACGGACGCCCAGCGCGCCGTCAACGCCAGCGCACCTTCGTACAGCAGTTCGTGCGCATCGATCCCAGCCAGGTCGAAGGGCGCGCGCTCGCGCGCAATGCACGCCGTGCGCACCGCTTCGGCGAAGTCGGCCTCGTCGAAGCGGCCGCTCCAGAGCTGGGTCTGGAGCGCTTCGACCACTGCTTCGACCTGGATTGCCTCGGTTTCCACCTGCCGGCCGGCCGGGTCGTGGGCGATCTCCATGGCGAAGCTGGCCTCGGCGCCGCGGGCAACCAGTCCGGTGAAGCCGTTGCGCAGTCCCAGCCCCGATTCGACCACGTAGTGAACCAGGTCGTGCGGCAGGATGCCCTGGCGCGGCATCGCCGTCTGGGTACTGCTGCCGTCGTCGCGCAGGTAGCGCAGGCGGTCGAGTTTGTCCGATTTGCCGAGTTTTTCCGCTATCAGTTGCATCGTCTCAGGTGCGATGGGCGGCCGCAGCCGCCGCATCGACAAAGTGATTGTGACCTGCATGATAACCCAGCTGGCGGGCGGCGGCGCAGACCGCGACAGCGCCGCCGCCAGCCTGGCGCGACGCCTGTCCGGCTTAGCGCGCGGCCTTGCTCACCTTGATCCAGTTCAGGTTCCAGCCGCCCTGTTTCGCATACACCCCGAAGGAATGGCTGCCCGCATTGAGCGTGACGGTCTTGTTGACCGAGGCCCAGTTCTGCCAGCCACCGGTGGCCGGCAGCGCTACCGTGGCGTAGTTCGGCTTGCCGCCGGCTTCCTCGAAACTCAGTTCGCCGCCGCCCGGACTGGCCACCCGGAATTCGATCGTGTAGGCGCCCGTTTCGGGAATGAGCACGGGCGCGTTGGTGTACGACATCCAGTCGCCGGTGTCGATATGGCTGGCGTTCCTGCCGCCGCCGGCGTCGGTGGTCGGTTCCGACTCCACGCCGCTCATGCTGGCATGGTCTTCGGCCTGGATCAGCGCGATCTGCCCGCCCGATCCGGCGGCGGCGATGCCGATCCAGTTCAGGTTAAAGCCGCCGGCCTTGGCCGCGATCCCGATCGACTGCTTGCCGGCGGGGAGCTGCACGTCGTGCGAGATGGTGCTCCAGCTTTGCCAGCCGCCGGTCGCGCCCACCGCCTTGGTGCCGAACACCGGGCTGCCGCCAGCCCGTTCCAGGCTGATGCTGCCGCCGCCATTGGCGCTGGCCACGCGGTACGAGACCGTGTACAGCCCGGCGGACGGCACGTCGACCGTGTAGTTCATCCAGTCGCCGCTGTCGATGTAGCCGACGTTCTGGCCGCCGCCGGCGTCGCTGGTCGCTTCCAGCTGCACGCCGCTCATCTGGCACCAGGCTTCGGCCTGGATGGTCGATGGCACGCTGGCGGTGGCGCAGCCGGCGTCCGGCGTCGACGGCCAGTTGCGCACCGTCTCGCGCGCCTGCTTGCCCGATTCGCTCAGGTCCCAGTTGGCCCAGCCACCATTGGAACTGGCGCCCGGCACCAGGCTGGCCGAGCCTTCCCTGGCATCATCGAGCGCCCAGTTGGCGTTGCTGATGTTGTGCTTCTTCATGAAGTCGATCCAGGCGTTGGTTTCGGGGTAGTTCACGCCGCCGTTGCCGTCGGCGTTGACCGAACCCCATTCGGTCACGAACAGGGCCAGGCCGTTGTTCATGGCGGTGGCGGCCTTGTCGCGCAGGTATTGGGTGTGGGTGCCGGCGTAGAAGTGCAGGGTGTAGGCGATGTTGCTGTGGCCCGTGATCGGATTGCGCGAGGCGATGTCGGCGTCCTGCGACCAGTGCGGCGAGCCGACGATGATCAGGTTGTCGGGATCGATTGCCCGGATCGCGGCGATCACCGCTTGCGCGTACGGCTTGACGTTGGCGTCCCAGGTGACGTCGTCCTTCGGTTCGTTGTAGATCTCGTAGATGACGTGCTTGTGGTTGCCGTAGGTGCGCGCCATCTCCTGGAAGAACGCGATCGCTTCGTTTTGATGGCGGAAGGCGTAGTGCGAGTGCCAGTCGATGATGACGTACATGTCCTTGGCGATGGCGGCGTCCACCACGGCCTTGACGCGCGCCTTGTTATCGGCCGGGAACTGGATGTAGCCGCCGTCTTCTTCCACGCCCATGGCGGCGCGCACCAGCTTGGCCTTCCAGTCGTCCTTGAGCCAGCCGACCGCGCCGGCGTTGTAGAAGCGCGCGCCGGGCCAGCCGTTGTTGGACCAGTACAGGCTGCTGCCGCTGATGCTGCCCGGCTTGCCGCCGACCAGCACCTGGTTGCCGGCCACCGACAGCGCCGGCACATCGGCCAGCGCGGCGCCGGCGCACAGCGACAGCGCGAGGACGCCGGCAAGGCGGGTCAAAGTGCGGGATGCTGCTGCGTTCTTGAGGGTCATGCTCATCGCTATTGTCTCCTGAAGGGATGTCGGTGACCGAGGGGCGACGCGCCAGTGGCGGGATCGGGCTTGCTGCCATCTCGGTTCTGCATGCGGCGCGCGCTGGCGCCTGTGGTCCCCGAATAGTTTTGAAATCGTTTTCAGGTCACTGTGGAACATTTGACATCACGCTCTCCTGCAAGTCAATGGAAACCTTTCCGCCGTGCGGCGTGGAAGAAACACTGATTTACTGCAAGTACCGGTGAATCGCTTAACATTCCGGGGTCCGGCATGGGGCCGATATCAATCAATGGAAAGCGTGAGCGTGATCAAATCAATCTACCGGGTCGCCGCAGTGCTTGTGACCTTGCTTGCCGCCGTCACTGGCCGGGCCCAGGAGGCCGCGGGTGAGCTGTATGAACCGAGCCTGATCGGCTGCCAGACACCCCAGTGGGTGCCGGAAGCGATGCGCTATGAACTCGAAGGAAGCACCGTCCTCAGTTACGAGGTCGACGATCGCGGGCGGCCGGCATCGATTCGCATTGCGCGCAGCAGCGGCTGGAAAATCGTCGATCAGATGTCGATCCGCACGCTGTCAAGTTGCCGCTACGAGGTGCCGGCCGGGCCGCAAGCGGTGCCTGCCCGATTGAGGAAGGCCCACGACTGGGCCCTGCGCGACAATGGGCAGGCGCCTTCGCCCGCCGCGCTGGTGGAGGGCAGTTGCCAGGCGTCGGCCTTGTTCGGCGGCTTCACTCCCTTCACCCGCAAGGTGATTGCGCGCGACGACGCCATGCTCGTGCGCTTTTTGCTCGATGAAGCGGGCAAGCCGTTCGGCATCAAATTCGAGGAGAGCGACCCTGCTCGCGTCAGCGCGGCGAGCGCTTTCATCGAATCGTGCCGCTTCACGCCAGCCACCGTGGCCGGCAGGGCGGTACGCGGCAATTTGTACGGCTGGCTCAGCCTCAAATAGTCGTGTGAGGGCGGGCGCGCGCTTGCCCCGCTTACAGGGCCGTGCGCAGCGCGAACAACTCCGGGAACAGCACCACATCGAGCATCTTGCGCAGGTAGCTCACCCCGGCCGTGCCGCCGGTGCCGGTTTTGAAACCGATGATGCGTTCGACCGTCGTCACGTGGCGGAAGCGCCAGAAGCGAAAGGCGGTCTCCATGTCCACCAGCTTTTCGGCCAGTTCGTACAAGGCCCAGTGCTGCGACGGGTCCTGGTACACGGTCAGCCAGGCCGCCTTGACCGAGTCGTCGGCGCGGGTCGGCAGGGTCCAGTCGGCGTTCAGGCGTTCGGGCGCGATGGCAAAGCCGCTGCGCGCGAGCAGCATCACCGCTTCGTCGTAGACCGAGGGCGCGCGCAGTTCGCGCTCGAGCAGCGCGTGCGCCGCCGGCGCGGTGTCGTGTACATTCAACAGCGCCGCGTTCTTGTTCCCGAGCAGGAACTCGAGTTCGCGGTACTGGTGCGACTGGAAGCCCGACGACGCGCCCAGGAACGGGCGGATGGCGGTGTATTCGGTCGGCGTCATGGTCGCCAGCACGTCCCAGGCGTGTACCAGCTGGTCCATGATGCGCGCCACCCGCGCCAGCATCTTGAAGGCCGGCGCCAGTTCGCCGGCGCGCAGGTTGGCGCGCACCGCGTGCAATTCGTGCAGCATCAGCTTGAGCCACAATTCGCTGGTCTGGTGCTGCACGATGAACAGCATTTCATTGTGGTTGGGCGAGCGTGGATGCTGGGCGCCCAGGATCTGGTCGAGTCCCAGGTAGTCGCCGTAGCTCATCGCTTCGCTGAAATCCATCTTGGCGCCGTGCCATTGGGCCGGGCATTTTGCTTCTTCGGACATGATTCGCTCTCAGGCTGTTCGGTCAGGTTACTGCGCCGCGGCTGGCGGCAATATCGTAGGCTCGGTCGTCCAGAATCTGGCGCAGGATCTCGACCGCGTCCCAGACGTCGGCAAAGCTGGTGTACAGCGGCGTAAAGCCGAAGCGCATGATGGCCGGCTCGCGGTAGTCGCCGATGACGCCGCGCGCGATCAGGGCTTGCATCACCGCGTAGCCGTGCGGGTGGGTAAAGCTCACCTGGCTGCCGCGCCGCGCATGCTCGCGCGGGGTGGCAAGGCCCAGCGGATGGCTGGCGCAGCGCTCTTCGACCAGGGCGATGAACATATCGGTCAGGGCCAGCGACTTGGCGCGGATGGCGTGCATGGCGGTTTGTTCGAAGATTGCGAGCCCGCATTCGACCAGGGCGAGCGAGACGATCGGCTGGGTGCCGCACAGCGCGCGTCCGATGCCGGCGGTCGGCTCGAATTCGGGCGCCATGGCAAACGGCCGGGCGTGGCCCCACCAGCCCGACAGCGGCTGGGTGAAGGCCGCCTGGTGGCGCTCGGGCACCCAGATAAAGGCCGGCGCGCCGGGGCCGCCGTTGAGGTACTTATATGTACAGCCGACGGCCAGGTCGGCGCCGTCGCCGTGCAGGTCGAGCGGCACGGCGCCGGCCGAGTGGGCCAGGTCCCACAGGATCAGCGCGCCCTGTTCGTGCGCGTGGCGGCTCATGGCGGCCATGTCGTGCTGGTAGCCGGTGCGGTAGTTCACGTGCGTGAGCATGACGACGGCGCAGTCTGGCCCGACAGCGCCGGGAAGCTCCGCGACCGAGTCGACCAGGCGCACGGCGTAGCCGCGGTCGAGCCAGCCGGTCAGGCCCTGGGCCATGTACAGGTCGGTGGGAAAGTTGCTGCGTTCGGTGACGATGAGCTTGCGCTCGGGCGAGCCCGACTGCATGTGCAGGGCCGCGGCCAGCGCCTTGAACAGGTTGAGCGAGGTGGTGTCGTTGACGACGACCTCGCCGGCGCGCGCGCCGATCAGCGGGGCCAGGCGGTCGCCGAGGCGTTTGGGCAGGTCGAACCAGCCGGCCGTGTTCCAGCTGGTGATCAGGTCGCGGCCCCATTCGCGCGCGATGACGTCCTGGGCGCGGGCCAGGGCGGCGCGCGGGCGGGCGCCCAGCGAGTTGCCGTCGAGGTAGATCAGGCCGTCGGGCAGGTCGAATTGCTGGCGCAGGGGGGCCAGGGCATCGCCGGCGTCGAGGGCAAGGCAGTCGTTACGGTTCATCATTCACCTCGGAAATACTTTAGGCTTCATCTAATTCAGGCCAACGCGCGAGTGTAGCAAGAATTCGGCGCAAGATGGCTTCGTTTTTGCCAAAAAAATATTCAAAAATCAAACTTTAAAAATCGTCATGATTGCAATAGTTGTATATGATTAATGTGCTGTGTGGCATCAATGCGGAGTCATCCGTGGGCTTGTTCGACCCGCTTGCATACGGCAATTCATTCAATGGTTGGTTTTTATCAATGTGAGAAAAGTGAAGATGACATTAATTACGCAGCTCCCCGTCCTGGCGCTCTCCATGGCGATGTCCCTCGCCTATGCCCAGTCGCCCGATACCACGCGCTCCTCGCCATTTGGCGCGGCTGACAGCAGCGCTGCGGCGGCCGGCCCAAGCATGATGCAGGCGCGCGCGGCGCTGGCCCCGGCCGCCGTCGGCAAAACCAATGCGCGCCACTTGGACAGCCTGCTGGCGCAGGAATCGAACGAGTTCATCGTCTTGTTCAAGGAAGAAGCGCCGGCCCGCATGGCCGCCAGCGTGGTCGGCGCGCAGCGCCTGACGCTGCAGCAAAACGCCTTCAATGCAACGCGCCAGAGCGTGCGCGCCGGTTTTGCCAAGGGCGAAGTGGAGTTTGTGCGCGAATACACCACGATGCCGATGGCGCTGGTGCGCACGCGTAGCCGCGCGACGCTGGTCAAGCTGCTCAATGATCCCAAGGTCGCCAGCGTGACGGAAAATATCCGGGTCAAGCCGGCATTGGCCCAGAGCTTGCCGGCGATCGGTCAAACGCAAGTGGTGACGTCGGCGCCGCTCGGCGACGGCACCGTCGTCGTCGTGCTGGACGACAATGCCGATTACATGGCGCCCGAATTGGGCGGCTGCGCACCAGGTACTGAACGATGCAAGGTGACCGACGCGATTTCGATGGTGGGCGGTGCTTACCAGAAGAACAAGGATAGTCATGGCACCGCCGTGGCCGGGATTGTCGCCGCCGTTGCGCCGGGCGCCATGCTGGCCCTGCTCGATATCGCCACGCGTAACGCGAAAAACGAAGTCGAGGCCGACGTTGCCACCATCATCGCGGGGATCGATTGGTCGATCTGGGCGGGGACCCGGATGAACGTGGCTGCAATCAACCTCAGCTATGGTTCGCCTCCCACCGGCCCTTGCAACATCGGCCCTTCCGACGCGCTGCATGCGGCCTTCAGCCGGGCCCGTGAAGCTGGCATCATTCCCGTCGTCGCCTCTGGCAATGATTATGATGCCAACCGGGTCGGCTACGTCGCCTGTGCGGCGAAACGAGCCGGCGCGGTCGTCGTCAGCGCGACCTACACGGAAAGCGGACCCTTGTCGGATGGACTTTGCGGGTCATACAGCAGGGTTGTCAATACCCCGGCGTGTTTCGCCAACGGCGGGCGCGACGTGACGATCTACGCGCCTGGAACGAGTATCTACATCGGCCCGGGCATCGGCTCGCCATACGTCCATTCGGGTACCTCGTACGCGGCCCCCCATGTCGCCGGCGCTGTTGCGGTGCTGCGCGGTATTTCCCGTCCCGGCTACGATCAGACCATCGCTTACCTGACCGACACCGGCTCGACGATGTATGACGCCCGCAATGGCGTGACCACGCCGCGGCTCGATTTGTACACGTCGGCGCGGAACCTGGGGGCGGCACGGGCCATGGCGGCCGCGCCGGCTGCCGCCAAGCTGGGCGCCACAGCGAAATAAGCCCTCGGGAGGCGGACCCGGGGTCCGCCTCTGCCGGGTTGTGTCGCGGATCAGTTGTATCCGCGACACATTTCCAAAGCTGCCACACAATTTTTGAAAAAAGATGCCGGAGACCCTCAAGTTCCCCGCCCAACCGCCGTTACCGAGTCAGACACGCGGGAGTTTCAAACTATTTTCAGGTTTCTTGAATTTATTTTGAAAAGACCCTCAAGTTCTCCAACAGTTTGACGTAACCGGTACAAGACGACAGAAAAACCGCGTCGACGGGTCAGTGACACAGCGCCCCACAATCAGCTTTTCCGCCCCGTTCTCATAGGGCGCGACCATGATCCGGCAGGGTTCGTAGGACGAACACCTACGGACTTGCCTCATCTGTACCTCACCCAAAATACAGGCGCGCGCCTATTCTCGTATTGTTGCTGTACAGTCAGAATCTATCTCACTGGCAATACGAACACAGCGCCAGATTTCAACGGATTGAAGGAGACGGAAAATGACTGCGAACGACATGATGGCTGAAATTCGTGATGCGAACCTGAGCTACCTGATGCTCGCCCAGCAGATGATTCGCGCCGACAAAGTGACCGCGATCTTCCGTCTCGGGATTTCGGCGGACATCGCTGAACTGATCGAAAACATGAGCAATTCCCAGATCCTGAAGTTGGCTGGCGGCAATATGATGCTGGCGCGCTTCCGCTTCGACGATGGTGCTATCCTGTCGATGTTGACCAGCAACAGCAAAGACCGCGTCCTCGCCCAGTCCCACGCCGCCATCCTGATGGCCGGCCAGGCAGTCGAAGAAATCGTTTAAGCGTTGCCTGGTTTGCCGCGCTCGCGGCCAACAACAGCAACCCCGGGAGAGCTCATGGCCAAGAAAAGCGTCGTATCGGAAGCCCAGGAAATCGGCCTGGCCATGGAGCTGATCAAACTGGGCGCCCGCCTGCAGTTGCTCGAGACCGAAGTGTCGCTCTCGCGCGAACGCTTGCTCAAGCTGTACAAGGAACTCAAGGGCGTCTCGCCGCCGAAGGGCATGCTGCCTTTCTCGACCGACTGGTTCCTCACCTGGCAGCCGAACATCCACGCCTCGCTGTTCATCAATATCCATAAATTCCTGGTCGAGCATGCCGGCGCCACCGGCATCGAAGCGGTCATGAAGGCCTACAAGCTGTACCTCGAACAAATGCCGCCCGAGCCGGGTGTGGAAGCGCTGCTCTCGCTCACGCGCGCGTGGACCCTGGTGCGCTTTTTCCAGAGCAAAATGCTGGCCATGGCCCCGTGCGACAAGTGCCAGGGCAAGTTCGTGGTCGATTGCCTCGACCTGAACCACGCCTATCAGTGCGGCCTGTGCAACATGCCTTCGCGCGCCGGCAAGACCAGGAAGGTCAAGGATGCCAAGGATGCCAAGGACGCCAAGGATGCGAGCGACGCCAGGGACGCCAGCGACGCCAAAGAGGCCAGGGACGCGCACGCCGCCGCCACGGCGCCGCTGAACGCGTGACCGGCAAACCTTCCCGCACATCCTCCGAAGGGCAGGGCGCAAGCCTTGCCCTTCGCCGCATCTGGCGCGCCCCCGCGGTGCAGGCGCTGCTGCTGCAATGCCTGGCTTTTCCGCTGACCCTGCTCATCGTGTTCCTGCTGGCGCGCAGCGGCGCGACCTTGTCGTATGCCGATTGCGCCCTGGTGCAGGGCCTGGTCGCCTGCACCATGACGCGCCTGCGCGGCCTGGCCGTGTGGTGGCTCGGGATCGAGTTGGTGTTTCCGCTGGCGCTGATGGGGACCCTCAAGCTTGACATGCCACCGCTGCTGTTCCTGGGCCTGTTCCTGTTCCTGCTGGCGCTGTACTGGTCCACCTTCCGCACCCAGGTGCCGTACTACCCGTCCGGCAAGTGGGTCTGGAATGAAGTCGACAAGCTGCTGCCCAAAGACAAGCCCTTGCTGGTGATCGATATCGGCAGCGGGCTGGGCGGTTTTACGATGGAGATGGCGCGCCGCCGGCCCGAGTCGCATTTTGTGGGCATCGAGCTGGCGCCGCTGCCCTGGCTGCTGAGCTTCTTGCGCGCCCGGCTGACTGGAAGTCGCGCGCGTTTTGTACGTGGCGATTACGACAATCTTGATTTAAGTAACTACGATGCGGTGTTCGCTTATCTGTCGCCGGCGCCAATGAGTGCATTATGGAACAAGGCCTCAAAAGAGATGCTTCCCGGTAGCATTTTGCTCAGTTATGAGTTTCTGATAACGGAAAAAACGCCGGATATTATTCTTATGCCTACAGGGCGTGGCGCGCCTCTCTACGGATGGCACTTTTAGGAGACAGACGGCAGGGTTTTCCTTGCCGCTCGGGCCGTCTCACGCTATTGTAGTTCCGTATGTAAATTAAATGAATCGAGCAATTTAAAGAAACGACAGCATTCATTGCCATTCATATATTGGCGTTGTTTTCTTTAAAACGTCGGGCGCTGCCCGAGCTCTTTCCAACCTGGGAGTCAGCGCACTTGTTAGTCATACTCGGATACATCATCGTTTGCGGTTCCGTCTTCGGCGGCTTTGCCGCCAGTGGCGGCCACCTCGGGTCGCTGTTCCAGCCGCTCGAACTGGTGATGATCGGCGGTGCGGCTTTCGGCGCTTTTTTTGTCGGCAATAACAGCAAATCGATCAAGGCCACGCTCAAGGCCGTTCCCGGCCTGTTCAAGGGCTCGCGCTATACCAAGGACCTGTACATGGAAATGATGTCGCTGCTGTTCGACGTCCTTTCCAAAGTGCGCAAGGAAGGCTTGATGTCGATTGAAGGCGATATCGAAAACCCGGAACAAAGCCCGGTGTTTTCCAAATATCCCGGCGTGCTGGCGGACCACCATATTGTCGAATTCATGACTGATTATCTGCGTTTGATGGTGTCGGGAAATATGGACGCCTTCCAGATTGAAAACCTGATGGATAACGAAATTGAAACGCACCACCACGAAGGCGCGGTTCCGGCCCATTGCATCGCCAAGCTGGGCGATGGCTTGCCGGCGTTCGGCATCGTGGCGGCGGTGATGGGCGTGGTACACACGATGGAGTCGGTCGGCATTCCGCCGGCCGAACTGGGCATCCTGATCGCCAAGGCGCTGGTCGGCACCTTCCTCGGAATTTTGCTGGCGTACGGCTTCGTCGGCCCGCTGGCCAGCCTGCTCGAACAGAAGCTGGAAGAGTCGACCAAGATGTTCCAGTGCGTTAAAGTGACCCTGCTGGCGAGCCTGAACGGCTACGCCCCGGCGCTGGCGGTGGAATTCGGGCGCAAGGTGCTGTACTCGACCGAGCGGCCCACCTTCGCCGAGCTGGAAGAGCACATCAAGAAATCGAAGGCCAAATAAGCCCATCATGCCCAGCCACTTTGCCCCTTGCATGATGCCGACCAGACGGAGCGCATATGTCCGATGAAGGCCTGCGGCCGATTATCGTCAAGCGCATCAAGAAGACCGCCGGCGGCCACCACGGCGGCGCCTGGAAGATCGCCTACGCTGACTTCGTGACGGCGATGATGGCGTTTTTCCTGCTGATGTGGCTCCTGGGGTCGACCAGCAAGGGTGACTTGAACGGCATTTCCGAATTTTTCCAGACCCCGCTGAAGGTGGCGCTGGCGGGCGGCTCGGGCAGCGGCGACAGTTCCTCGATCCTGCAGGGCGGCGGCCAGGATTTGTCGCGCCGCACCGGCCAGGTCAAGCGCGGCGAGAACCCGGACAAGAAGTCGTTCGACCTGAAGGCGGCCAAGGCGGCGCTGGAAGCGGCCGAGGCGGACCGCCTCAAGACGCTCAAGGCCAAACTGGAAGCGACCATCGAGGCCAATCCGCTGCTGAAAAAATACAAGAACCAGCTGCTGCTCGATATCACCAGCGAAGGCTTGCGCATCCAGATCGTGGACGAATTGAACCGGCCGATGTTCAACCTGGCCAAGGCCGAACTGCAGCCGTACACGCGCGACATCCTGCACGTGATCGGGATCGTATTGAATGAAGTACCGAACCGGATCGGCCTGTCGGGCCACACCGATTCGACCCCGTACATGAGCGACACCGGTTACAGCAACTGGGAATTGTCGGCCGACCGCGCGAACGCGTCGCGGCGCGAACTGGTCATCGGCGGCATGAACGACGCCAAGATCCTGCGCGTGGTGGGGCTGGCCGCGGCGGCGCCGCTGGACCGCCAGGATCCGTTCAGTGCGGCGAACCGGCGCATCAGCATCATTGTCATGAACAAGCGCACGGAAGAAGCGGTCATGCGCGACGGCGCCTCGATGGAGGTGCCGGAACAGTCGGGCGTCGCTACGCCGGGCGTCGCTACGCCGGCGGCGGGACAGGCGCCAGCAGTGGCGCCGGCGGCAACGAAGGCGGCGCCATGATGGCCAGGGAAGTTACGGGAGAGGGCGAATGACAAGAAAGAAAATACTGGGCTCGCACGTGAAGCGCTTGCTGTCGGGCGTGTCGGATCACGGCAAGAAGCACCTGACGGAAGTCGAGACCGATCTGCTCCAGACCCATCTGCTGCTGCAGGAAGCCATCGACAAGCTCACCAGCAGTTTCATGGCCATCCATACCGCTGTCGGCGCCCAGCAGGACACCATCGACCTGCTGCTGTCCGGCGGCACGCCGAGCCCGGAAGAGCGCGCGCGCCTGGGCGCCATGTCGGGCGAGATCGGCGCGCACGTGAATACGGCGATCACCAGCATGCAGTTCCAGGACATGACGAGCCAGCTGATCGACCGCACCCTGAAACGGGTGACCGGCCTGCGCGAGTTCCTCGGCACCCTCGGTGCGCACGGCGCCGACATCGTGCCCGAGACGGGCAGCGAAGAAATCGTCGAACTGCTCGGCAAGGTCAGCATGGCGCTGGCGATCCAGTCGCTCGAATTACGCAGTGTACTAAGAAAAGCAGTCAATCAGCAGCATCTGGAAAGTGGCGACATAGAACTGTTCTAAGGTTCACTCTCGATGATTATGGGCGCAGTGCCCCCGATTTAAAAAAAGCAGGAGCAAAAATGGCTAAAACAATACTCGCAGTCGACGATTCCAGTTCGCTGCGCCAGATGGTGGCATTCAGTCTCAAGGCCGCGGGCTACCTCGTGGTGGAAGCGGTCGACGGCCAGGACGGGCTCGAAAAAGCCAAGCAGCAAACGGTCGACCTGGTGCTGACCGACCAGAACATGCCGCGCATGGACGGCCTGTCCCTGATCAAGCTGTTGCGCGGCCTGCCCGCGTACCAGAAGGTGCCGATCCTGATGCTGACCACCGAATCGTCCGACGAAATGAAGACCAAGGGACGTGCCGCCGGCGCCAATGGCTGGCTGGTCAAGCCGTTCGACCCGCAGCGCCTGATCGAAGTCGTCAAAAAAGTCATCGGTTGATGAACCGGGTGGGAGCACGCGCCATGATGCATCGCGAAATTCACGGAGTCTGACCATGACCATCGACATAAGCCAGTTTTTCCAGGTCTTCTTCGATGAAGCCGAAGAACTGCTGGCCGAAAAAGAGCGTCTGCTGCTGGCCGTCGACATCGCGTCGCCGGATCCGGAAGACCTGAACGCCATTTTCCGCACCGCCCACTCGATCAAGGGCGGTTCGTCGACGTTCGGCCTGAACGACATGACCGAAGTGACCCATTTCCTGGAGTCGCTGCTCGACCGCATCCGCAAAGGCGAAATGGCGCTCACCGCCGAACACGTCGACGCCTTCCTCGCGGCCAAGGACATCCTCAAGATGCAGCTCGACGGCCATCGCAACGGCGCCCACGTCGACCAGGACGCCGTGGCCAATGTGCGCATGATGCTGCAGGAGCTCTCGCAGGACGTGGTGCCGGTGGCCGCGCCGCCGGCGCCCTCGTTCATCCAGAGTTCGATCAAGGCCAACGTGAGCACCGGCGGGCGCCGCTTTCGCATCGAGATGCCGCATGTGGAGCAGCGCGATGTGAATGCGCTCACGGCCGAACTGGGCCTGCTCGGGCGCGTGTCGGTCATGCCGCTGCCGGACGACCGGCATGCGATCACCGTCACCACGCACGAGTCGCTGGAAGACATCATTGCGATCTGCTCGTTCGTGCTCAACCCCGACGACCTGAAAATTTTCGAGGCGCCGGCGCTCACGCCCGAGCAGCAGATCATCGAAGACCGCGAACGGGCCAAGATCGAAGACGACATGGGTTACGGCTTTTTCGACCCGATCGACGCCCCGACCCAGGCCCAGACCGACGAGGAACGCGGTTACGGCTTTTTCCAGCCGATCGAGCATATCCGCGCCACGGCCGGCATTGCCGCTCCGGCGGGCAACAGCGCGGCCAGCGCCGCAACGCCGCCGGGCGCGCGCGCCGAGCCGCTCGAGATCGGCGAGCCGGCCGAGAAAAAAGCCGTCGCCAAAAAAGACGACAAGCACGCCGCCGCCGAATCGTCGTCGATCCGCGTGTCGATCGAAAAGGTCGACCAGTTGATCAACCTGATCGGCGAACTGGTGATCACCCAGGCCATGATCGAGCAGCGCAGCGACGCGCTCGACCCGATGCTGCACGAACGGCTCTTGAACAGCGTCAGCCAGCTCACGCGCAACACGCGCGACCTGCAGGAAGCGGTTATGTCGATCCGCATGATGCCGATGGATTTCGTGTTCTCGCGCTTTCCGCGCATGGTGCGCGACCTGGCCGCGAAACTGGGCAAGAAGGTCGATTTCATCACCCACGGCGCCGCCACCGAATTGGACAAGGGCCTGATCGAACGCATCGTCGATCCGCTCACCCACCTGGTGCGCAACAGTATCGACCACGGCATCGAAATGCCGGAAGCGCGCGCCGCCGCCGGCAAGACCGAAGCGGGGCGCCTGTTCCTCTCGGCCGGCCACCAGGGCGGCAATATCGTGATCGAAGTGTCCGACGACGGCGGTGGTTTGAACCGCGAACGGATCCTGGCCAAGGCGGCCCAGAACGGACTGCCGGTCAATGACAGCATGAGCGACGCCGATGTCTGGCAGCTCATCTTCGCGCCGGGCTTCTCGACCGCCGAAACGGTGACCGACGTGTCCGGGCGCGGCGTGGGCATGGATGTCGTCAAGCGCAACATCATGGCCATGGGCGGCTCGGTCGACATCCGCTCGGCCAAGGGATTCGGCACCACGATCTCGATCTCGCTGCCGCTGACGCTGGCCATTTTGGACGGCATGTCGATCCGCTGCGGCGAGGAAGTGTATATCCTGCCGCTCGGCTTCGTGGTCGAATCGCTGCAACCGTCCCCGGAAGACATCAAGGAAATCTCGGGCCGCGGCCCGGTGATCAAGGTGCGCGGCGAATACCTGCCCCTGATTCCGCTGCACCAGATGTTCGACATCACGCCGCGCTTTACCAATCCGTGCGAAGGCATCGTCGTGATCCTCGAGTCGGACGGGCGCAAGGCCGGCCTGTTCGTCGACGACCTGGTCGGCCAGCAGCAGGTCGTGGTCAAGAACCTCGAATCGAATTATCGCAAGGTGACCGGGATTTCCGGCGCCACCATCCTCGGCGATGGCGGCGTGTCGCTGATCCTCGACGTCACGGCCCTGATGCGCTCCTCGCGCCAGCTTGCCGACGACGCCATCTTCTCTTAACGTACAACAAACCAGATAGGAATTTATCATGTCCATGACCTCAACCTCCTCCAAGAACGGCGAAGCCAAAGACGGCGCAGGCAGCGAATTCCTGGCCTTTACGCTCGGCTCGGAAGAATACGGGATCGACATCCTGAAAGTGCAGGAAATCCGCGGCTACGAAGCGGTCACCCGGATCGCCAACGCGCCCGACTTCATCAAGGGCGTGATCAACCTGCGCGGCATCATCATCCCGGTGGTGGACATGCGCATCAAGTTCAACCTGGGCACCCCGGTGTATGACCAGTTCACGGTCGTCATCATCCTCAACATCGGTGGCCGCATCATGGGCGTGGTGGTCGACAGCGTCTCCGACGTGACCACGCTCACTCCCGAGCAGATCAAGCCGGCCCCGGAAATGGGCACCGCCTTCGGCTCCGATTACCTGGTCGGCCTGGGCACCGTGGACCAGCGCATGCTGATCCTGATCGACATCGACAAGCTGATGTCGTCGGGCGAAATGGGTCTGATCGAAAAACTGGCCGCGTAAGACGACGGCCATTGACGCATTGACAGCAACGCCGGAGCGAGCGGCTCGCCAGAAGCCGCCGTCCCTGTCCACACGACGTATCGAGGAGAGAAAACATGAATCTGCGCGATTATAAGATTGGTACGCGCCTGGCGTTCGGATTCGGCAGTATTTTGCTGATCCTGGTCGCGATGGCGTTGATGGCGAGCGTACTTAACTCGCGCAACAAGAACAGCCTGATGACGGGCCTGGCCAGTTCCAGCGCCCAGAACCTGCATGCGGCCAGCATGAAGAGCGCGATGCTGGAAACCGGCATCGCCATGCGCAATATCGGCCTGCAGTCCGACGTTGCGCTGATGCAGAAGGAACAGGACAAGGTCAAGGTCCAGAGCAAGCGCTACGAAGAGGCGCGCACGCGCCTGCAGGCCACCGGCCTGGACGAAGCCGAAACCAAGCTGCTGGCCGATGTCGCCGCGCTCGACAAGGAAGTCGACGCCGCCTTCAAGGAAGCCATCGGCCAGGTGCTGGCGTTTAACAGCGAGGGCGCGGCCAAGGTGATCGCCACGCGCATCGACCCGCTTAACCAGAAGACCCTGGAAGTGCTGAACAAACTGGTCGACAAGCAGCAGGTCGAAGCCGACGACTTCCTGAAAAAATCGGTGGAAGCCGACCAGCGCGTGGGCATGATCATGTTCGTGGTGTGCGCGCTGGCCGTGGCGCTGGGCGTGGTGTGCGCACTGGTCACCACCCGTTCGATCGCCTTGCCCCTGCTGGGCGCCGTGCGCGTGGCCAAGAAGGTCGCCGCCGGCGAACTGACTTCGGAAATCCGGGTCGCGGGCAAGGACGAGACGAGCGAACTGCTGCAGGCGCTCAAGGACATGAACGACAGCCTGTCGAAAACCGTGGGCGACGTGCGCTCCGGGACCGAGATGATCACGGTCGCTTCGCAGGAAATCGCTTCCGGTAACGCCGACCTGTCCTCGCGCACCGAGTCGCAAGCGAGCTCGCTCGAAGAAACCGCCAGTTCGATGGAAGAACTGACCTCCACCGTCAAGCAAAATGCCGACAATGCGCGCCAGGCCAACCAGTTGGCCGTGTCGGCGTCGTCGGTCGCGGTCAAGGGCGGCGCCGTGGTGTCGCAGGTAGTCGACACCATGGGCTCGATCAAGGAAAGCTCGCGCAAGATCGTCGACATCATCGGCGTCATCGACGGCATCGCGTTCCAGACCAATATCCTGGCGCTCAACGCTGCGGTGGAAGCGGCGCGCGCCGGCGAACAGGGACGCGGTTTCGCGGTGGTGGCGTCCGAAGTGCGCAACCTGGCGCAGCGCTCGGCCGGTGCGGCCAAGGAAATCAAGGCGCTGATCGGCGATTCGGTCGACAAGGTCGATGCCGGCAGCAAGTTGGTGGACGAAGCGGGGCAGACCATGGACCTGATCGTGACCTCGATCAAGCAGGTGGCCGACATCATGGGCGAGATCACCGCGGCCACCCAGGAACAGAGCAACGGCATCGAAGAAGTCAACCAGGCCATCACCCAGATGGACGAAATGACGCAGCAGAACGCGGCCCTGGTCGAGGAAGCCGCCGCCGCCGCCGAAAGCATGCAGGAACAGGCCCAGTTGCTGGCCGCCGCCGTGAGCATCTTCAAGCTCAATGGCGACGATCGCAAGGCCGTGACGGCGGCGCCGCTGCGCGCGGCCCCGGCGAGCGCCCGGCCGGTCGCGCGCGCGGTAGCGACGGTGGCGCGTCCGGCGCCGGCGGCCAAGCCGCGCAAGCTGGCCGCCGCGACCCCGGGCGACGACTGGGAAGAATTTTGAACGGTCCGGCCACTTGGCAGCACGCGCAGTGAACACGAAAACAGGGTGAAGCAGTGACGCAAACGAAAACCGACACCGTCAAGGAATTCAACTTCACCAAAAGTGATTTTGAGCGCGTGCGCGCGCTGATTTACCAGCGCGCCGGCATCTCGCTGGCCGACAGCAAGCAGGAAATGGTCTACAGCCGCCTGGCGCGGCGCCTGCGCGCCACCGGCATTGTGTCGTTCGGGCGCTACCTGGACGACCTGGAAGCGGGGCGCCTGGGCGAGGAGTGGGAGTCGTTCACCAACGCCCTGACCACCAACCTGACCTCGTTTTTCCGCGAGGCGCACCACTTCCCGCTGCTGGCCGAGCATGTGAAGAAGCTGCGCGACCATCCGATCCAGATCTGGTGCTCGGCGGCGTCCACCGGCGAAGAGCCGTATTCGATCGCCATGACCGTGTGCGAAGCGTTCAACACGCTCACGCCGCCGGTGCAGATCATCGCCACCGACATCGACACCAATGTGCTGGCCACCGGGGCGCAAGGGGTGTACGGAATCGACCGCATCGAAAAACTGGAGCCCGAGCGGGCCAGGCGCTTTTTCTTGCGCGGCAAGGGCGAGCAGGAAGGCATGGTGCGGGTGCGCCCCGAACTGCGCCAGCTGATCACCTTCAAGCAGCTCAATTTGCTGGGCGATGGCTGGCCCTTGAAAGGCCCGTTCGATGTGATTTTTTGCCGTAACGTGATGATCTACTTCGACAAGGCGACCCAGCGCAAGATCTTGGCGCGCTTCGTGCCCTTGATGAAGCCCGATGCACTGCTGTTTGCCGGCCACTCCGAGAATTTCCTGTATGTGTCGGAGTCGCTCAAACTGCGTGGCAAAACCGTGTACGAACTCGATGGTCGCCGGCCTTGATGCGACCCGCACCGAACTGAGAATTGAACATGGCTATCGAAATCAAAGAACAATTCGCAACCAACGTGTATTACGACCGCACTTTCGACTGCGACGCGGCCAAGATCCTGCCGGGCGAGTACTACTACACGCCCAAGGACATGTTGATCGTGACGGTGCTCGGTTCCTGCGTGTCGGCCTGCATCCGCGACAAGGTCACCGGCCTGGGCGGCATGAACCACTTCATGCTGCCGGACGGCGGCAGTGATCCGAACAGCCCGATCTCGGCCTCGATGCGCTACGGGACGTACGCGATGGAGGTGCTGATCAACGACCTGCTCAAGGCCGGCGCGCGGCGCGAGAACATGGAAGCGAAAGTGTTCGGCGGCGGCGCGGTGCTGCGCGGTTTTACCGCGATCAACGTCGGCGAGCGCAACGCGGCGTTCGTGATGAGCTTTCTCAAGACCGAAAAAATGCGCGTGGTGGCCGAAGACCTGAACGATATCTGGCCGCGCAAGGTGTACTTTTTCCCGCGGACCGGCAAGGTGCTGGTCAAGAAGCTGATGCAAACCCATAACGATACCCTGGCGCGGCGCGAACTCGATTACGCCAGCCGCCTCAAGGTGCAGCCGGTCGGCGGCGAAATCGACCTGTTCTGACCGTCCTGACCGACACACTGAAAGCACTCTATGAAGATCAAAGTACTGATCGTGGACGACTCGGCGCTGATCCGCAGCGTCATGAGCGAGATTATCTCGAGCCAGCCCGACATGGAAGTGGTGGGCGTGGCCCCCGATCCGCTGGTGGCGCGTGAGCTGATCAAGCAGACCAACCCGGACGTGCTCACGCTCGACGTCGAGATGCCCAAGATGGACGGCCTCGACTTCCTCGAAAAACTCATGCGCCTGCGCCCGATGCCGGTGGTGATGGTGTCCTCGCTGACCGAGCGCGGCTCGGAGATCACGATGCGCGCGCTGGAACTGGGCGCGGTCGATTTCGTGACCAAGCCGAAGATCTCGATCCAGAGCGGCATGCGCGAATACACGGAACTGATCTCGGACAAGATCCGCGCGGCCTCCAAGGCGCGCATCAAGCCGCGCACCGTCACCGCCGAAAAGCCGAGCGGCGCGCTGCCGGCCCTGCGCAATCCGCTCACCTCGTCGGAAAAGCTGATCATCATCGGCGCCTCCACCGGCGGCACCGAAGCGATCCGCGAATTCCTGATGCAGATGCCGTCCGACTGCCCCGGCATCCTGATCGCCCAGCATATGCCGGAAGGGTTCACCACCTCGTTCGCGCGCCGCCTCGACACCCTGTGCAAGATCAGCGTGCGCGAAGCGGCGGGCGACGAGCGCGTGCTGCCCGGGCACGCCTACATCGCCCCCGGCCACTCGCACCTGCTGCTGGTGCGTTCGGGCGCCAACTACGTCACCCGCATCGAGCAGACCGACCCGGTTAACCGGCACCGGCCCTCGGTCGACGTGCTGTTCCGCTCGGCGGCCCAGGCGGCCGGTAAAAACGCGGTCGGCGTGATCCTGACCGGCATGGGCAAGGATGGCGCGGCCGGCATGCTCGAAATGAAAACGGCGGGCGCCTACAATTTCGCCCAGGACGAGGCATCGTGCGTGGTTTTCGGCATGCCGCGCGAAGCGATCGCGATGGGCGGAACCCACGAAGTGGGCCCCTTGAACGCGCTGCCGGGCATGGTCCTTGGCTATCTGGCAACGCATGGCAGCCGCGCGTTGCGCGTTTGATCCGATTTGAGCCGAATTACTGTCTTTTTGCTGCTCGTTTATTCGCTTCACAGCAACAAAACTGCTATCCTTTAGTCTGCTTCCGCAGGTGGGGAAGTCTGTCAATAACCAGAGTAAGAGAATCAACGGAGTAATTTAATGGCCGATCCAAAGATGCGTTTTTTAGTTGTTGACGATTTCTCCACGATGCGTCGCATTGTGCGTAATCTGTTGAAAGAACTGGGTTATGCCAACGTCGACGAGGCGGAAGACGGCGTCATGGCGCTGGCCAAGCTGCGTAGCGAAACATTCGACTTCGTGGTCTCGGACTGGAACATGCCGAATATGGATGGCCTGACCATGCTGCAGAACATCCGCGCCGACCCGGCGCTGGCCAAGCTGCCGGTGCTGATGGTCACGGCCGAAGCCAAAAAAGAGAACATCATCGCCGCCGCCCAGGCGGGCGCGAACGGCTACGTGGTCAAGCCGTTCACGGCGGCCACGCTCGATGAAAAGCTGAACAAGATTTTCGAGAAGCTCGAAAAAAGCGGAGCGTGACCATGAGCGAGCACCTCAGCGCAGGCGCAGGCGCAGGCCAGTCGGACGAGCCGGGCGTGCATGACGAGTTCCTCAGCCGGATCGGACACATGACGCGCGCGCTGCACGACAGCCTGCGCGGCCTGGGCCTGGACAAGCTGATCGAAAAAGCCGCCAGCGACATTCCTGACGCGCGCGACCGCCTCGACTATGTGGCGCGCCTGTCGGAACAGGCTGCGCAAAAGGTACTCAACGCAACCGAAGCGGCCGGCCCGCTGCAGGACCAGATCGACAGCGGCGCCAGCGCCCTGGGCGCCTCGTGGCAAGCGCTGCTCGACGCGCCCGCCACCAGCGACGCCGAATGGCGCGCGCTGGCCGAGCGCAGCGTGGCGGCCATGAGCCAGGCGCGCACGGCCAGCAGCGCCACCAAGGGCTACCTGATGGACATCATGATGGCCCAGGATTTCCAGGACCTGACCGGGCAAGTGATCACCAAGGTGACCACCATTACCCGCAACCTGGAACAGCAACTGGTGCAGATGCTGGTCGATTTTGCGCCGGCCGAGGTCAAGCGCGAATACGACAACGGGCTGCTCAATGGCCCGCAGATCGACCCGACCCGGCACGACGTGGTCTCGAACCAGGGCCAGGTCGACGATCTGCTGGACAGTCTGGGCTTTTAAGCGGGCTGAGAATTTCAGCCTGCGGCGGGGCGCATTGCCCCGCTTTCGCATGGCATCACCTACACGACCCATACAATGCACGAATCAAACTTTATCGTCCGCGAACCCCTGCTCGATCCCAAGCAGCGCGTGATCGGTTATGAACTATCCTGGCAGCACCATGAGGGGCAAGCCGTCACCGACGAGGAGCTCGAAGCCCTGATCGGCTTCGTCGCCGAGAACGTCAACGACGAAGAGCACGGCTGGCTGCTCAAGGACAAGATCCTGTTCCTCGACGCGGTCCCGGACATGCTCTCGACCGACGCCCTGTTCGCCATGCCGCCCGAGCGCACCGTGCTGACCATGAAGGCGTCCGACCTGGCCGACCCCGACACCCTGGCGGCGGTGCAGGGCTTGCGCGCCGGCGGCGTCGGCATTTCGGTGCGCGACGGCGACCTGGCCCACCTGGGCAAGAACCTCGGCATGAGCGCCTCCTACATCGAAGTGCGCTTTTCGGGCGCCGACGTGGCGGCCCAGGCCCGTACCTACGCCGCCGCCAAGCAATCGTCGGTGCGCATGGTCGGCCGCCCGGTCACCACCTGGGCCGACTTCGACGCCTGCGCCGCGCTCGGCCTGGACGCCTTTGTCGGCAAGCTGCACCTGACCCCGCGTCCCGGGATTCCGGTCAAGGGCATGAACCCGGCCCAGACCATCATCCTGCAACTGATGCAGATGGTGCAAAAGAACGAAGACATTCCCAAGATCGAAAGCGTGCTCAAGCGCGATCCGGCACTCTCCTACAAACTGCTGCGTTTCATCAACTCGGCTGGTTTCGGGGTCGGGCGCGAGATTCAATCCTTGCGCCAGGCCATCACCATGCTTGGCTATTCGCCGATGTACCGCTGGCTGACGCTGCTGCTGGCCACCGCCAGCACCAGCGGCTACTCGCCGGTGCTGATGGAAACGGCCGTGGTGCGCGGCCGCCTGACCGAACTGCTCGGCAACAAGGGCTTGCCACGCAGCGAGAGCGAAAACCTGTTCATGGCCGGCATGTTCTCCTTGCTCGATCGCCTGCTTGGTTTATCGATGAAAGAAGTGCTCGAGACCATCCAGCTGCCCGATGAAGTGGTGCGCGCCTTGCTCACCCGTGGCGGCGCCTACGGACCGTACCTGGCGCTGGCCGAAGCGTGCGAGCTCAACTCGCAGCTGGTGGCCTCGCTGGCCAAGTCGATCAACATTGCGCCGGTGGATGTCAACAAGGCCCATTTGTCGGCGCTGGCCTGGGCCCAGAACCTGACCACCTGAGTCCGCCGCTGGCTTTCTTCCTCTCCCCACCGGGCTCGGAGTTCTGATCAGAAATATTCCTGATTAGAAATCCGAGCCCGGTTTCATTGCTAAAGCACACGCATGAATACCACAACATCCCGATTTCCCACCCGGCTCGCACGCCCCGTGCTGCTCGCGGCTTTGCTGGCCTGGTGCGCCGCTGCGCAGGGGCAGGAGGCGACCGGCTGGGAGGCCGAGAAAGCGGTCGCGCCGGCAAGCGGCAAGCTGCCTGTATGGCGTGTCGCTCCCGATCAGCCGCAGCTTCCGATTGTGCAGAACTGGTCACCGTTCCAACATTGCGCCGGGCCTGAGTATCCGAAGAGTTCATTGCGCAACAACGAAGAAGGCGTGGTCAAGGCGTCGTTTCTGATTGCGGAAACGGGCCAGGTGATCGACGCAAGAGTCATGAAGTCGAGTGGATTCGCTGCCTTGGACCAGGCTGCCATCCGCGCGCTGCTCAAGTGCTGGTTTGGGCCTGCCACGCTGCAAGGCGTGCCGGTGAAGGTGTGGATCGGCACGTCCTACCATTTTGCGTTGTCTTGATCGGCAGGGACAATGCCCGAGGCGGAGGGTGCATGAAGGTCTATCTGGACGATGAGCGCGCCACGCCCGACGGCTGGGTGCGCGTGTACTGGCCGGACGAGGCAATTGCCTTGTTGGCGGCCGGGACGGTCACGCACATCAGCCTGGACCATGATCTGGGCGATGACGCGCGCGGCACGGGTTACGACGTGGTGCTGTGGATCGAAGAAAAGGTCATGACGGCCGGTTTTCAGCCGCCGTCGATGCGGGTGCATTCGGCCAACGCCTCGGCGCGCATCAAGATGGAGGCGGGTATCCGCGCCATCGACGCGTATGCCGGCCGGCGCGGGGGCGCGTGAAGCAAGTGTTGTTGGGGAAAGGCGGATTTCACGCCTGGCCGCAGGCGTTCTGATCGCCCCCGTTCATCATTGAGTTGCCCGCTGATTATTTTGCCCAATGTTACTTTCCAAAAGATATAATTAGGGCAATTAATGTGAATCCGCATGTCTCTCCTGCGGCAATCATATGAAACAACTGTCTTTTGCTTACGTGGGGGCGCCTGATTGTGTGCGCGACGCATGAAGGAAGTTTTGTGGGAAAACAACTGATATCGCGCTTGCTTGCGGGCGTCCTGATCGCTGCGCTGTCTGGCGCAGCCTGTGCCAATCCGGTCCACCTCAGCATTGCCAAGATGACCCAAAGCAAGCGCCAGGCGGCCTTGGGCGAGATGGTCAAGCAAGCGGGTATCCGATGCATCGGCATCAAGCGCGCGATCTACCAGGGTAGTGACGAGGGCGGCACGGCGCAGTGGAGTGCGCGCTGTGTGGACGGACGCCTGTTCGCGGTGGACATTGCCAGCGACGCCAACGGCAAGGTCCGCGTGGTGCGCTGCCAGTCGCGCAAGCGCGGCGTCGGCAACTGCAAGTTCAAGGGCAGGTTCTGAACCCGCTCGGTGTTCCATCATGAACCAGTTCGCCAACCGGGGTCAGAGCTTTAATTAGAAAGATTTCTCATTAAAGCTCTGACCCCGGTTGGCGGATGTGGCGACGACGCGACGATATCGTGGACTGACTTAGCTAATGCCGACAAAAGGTGTCGGCATTAGCTAAGTGTGGCGAAATTTAACAAAATTGAGAGTCAGAGCGCTGACCCCGGTGGTGCGCCGGCCGCCGGTTTTGCAATGGGTCAGATTTCGAGGTTGTCGATCAGGCGGGTGGTGCCGAGCTTGGCCGCCGCCAGCACCACCAGCGGCGCGCCTTGCGCCAGGTCGCCGGCGCTCGGCGGTTGCAGGTCGTTTTGCTTGCGGATCGAGATGTAGTCCGGCTTCCAGCCGCGCCGCGCCAGTTCTTCCATCGCTTTATGTTCGAGCTGGAAGATGTCCAGGTGGCCCGATCGGACTTCGTTTGCCACGGCATTGAGGCTCTGGTACAGCGCCGGCGCTTCAGCCCGCTCCGCCGCCGACAGGTACATATTGCGCGACGATAGCGCCAGGCCGTCGTCCGCACGCCAGGTCTCGGCGGCGATGATTTGCGTCGGCAAGGCGAATTGACGACTCATGTTGCGCACCATCATGAGCTGCTGGTAATCCTTTTTGCCGAAGACGGCGACCTTCGGTTGCACGCACGAAAACAGTTTCAGCACGATGGTGGTCACGCCAGTGAAAAACCCCGGGCGGAATTCCCCTTCCAGGGTGTTGCCGAGGTCTTGCGGCGGGCTGACCCGAAATTCCTGCGGCTCCGGGTACAAGTCCTTTTCGGTCGGCGCAAACAGCACGTAGACGCCTTCCTTTTCCAGTTTTTCCACATCCGCCTGGAAAGTGCGCGGGTATTTGTCGAAGTCTTCGTTCGGGCCGAATTGCAGGCGGTTCACGAAGATCGAGGCCACCACCGGGTCGCCATGCTTGCGCGCAAGGCGCATCAGCGAGAGATGCCCTTCGTGCAGGTTGCCCATTGTCGGCACGAAGGCCGTGCGCAGCTGGCCGCTGAGCTGGTCGCGCAGTTCTTCAACGGAAGAGATGATTTTCATGGGGCTTTCCTCAAACGGGTATCAAATGAATCGGCTTATGCCGGGGAGTAGGCGAGGCGCACGTAGATCGGCGCGAACGGCTCGGCCTGGGTAATTTCGATCAGGGTTTCCTTGGCCAGTTCCAGCATGGCCACGAAGTGGACGACCACGATCGGCACGCCGCCCTGGCCCTGGAACAAGTCGGCGAACTCGACGAAGCGGGCCGTTTGCAGTTGCCGCAGGATCGAGGTCATGTGCTCGCGCACCGACAGTTCCTGGCGGCTGATGCGGTGGTGCTGGGTCAGCTTGGCGCGCTTGAGCACGTCCAGCCAGGCGCGCTGCAGGTCGAGCGGGTCCACCTCGGGCCAGGTCGGAATGTTGCTTTGTTCGACGAACAGGGAGGGCCGGGTGAAGTCGCGGTCGAGCTGGGGTATGGCGTTGATTTCGTACGCTGCCAGCTTGATCTGCTCGTAGTCGAGCAGGCGCCGCACCAGGTCGGCGCGCGGGTCGTAGGTGTCGAGCAGGTCGTCGTCGGCGACCCGCTGCGGCAGCAGCATGCGCGACTTGATTTCGATCAGCATGGCGGCCATCAGCAAGTATTCGGCGGCCAGTTCCAGGTTGTGCAGGCGGATCTGGTCGACATATTTCAGGTATTGCAGGGTGACCTGCGCCATCGGAATATCGAGGATGTTGAAGTTTTGCTTGCGGATCAGGTAGAGCAGCAGGTCGAGCGGACCTTCGAAGGCGTCCAGGAAGATCTCGAGCGCGTCCGGCGGGATGAACAGGTCGGTCGGCATGCGCAGCAGCGGTTCGCCGTACAGGCGGGCAAACGCGGGCATCTCGGGCGGCGTCTCAAGTACCGCCGGCAGTTCGGCCGGGGCGGCGGGCGCGTCGCTGAGCGAGCCATCCGGCTCGGTGGCGAGTTCTTCCGTCGCCGCCTCTTCTGGCAACATGGTCTCGCCCTGAACCGTCAGAGTTTATTCTGGTACACGTAAGCTTGCTGCTGGACGCGCGATTCCTTGGTTTTATCCTGGTCGGCCAGGGTGATCGGCGCCTTGTCCCACAGCAGCGCGCGGCCGGCGATCTGGCCGGCTTCCATCTCGGGATGCTTGGCCTTGAGCTCGCGGATGAACTTGGTGTGGTCGGATTCGTAGAGCTGGAATTGTTTGGTCAGTTTCATAATGGTACGCGGGTAGCGACATGGGTAGCGACAATGCTATTTTACCGCGAGCAAGGCGGCAGGGGGAATTCGTCGGGCGCCACTGGCAGCCCGACGACCGGGCGTTGCGGACGCTTACGGGTGCAGTGCGTTCAGTTGCTTGGCGATGATGTCGTGATTGAGCCACACCACCGGGGCGATTTTCTCGGCGGCGCCGTAAAACATCAGCGGGCCGGCGCTTTCCAGCACCAGCGCGCTCAGGTGGTCGGTGATCAGGGCCTTGCGGTCCCTGTGCAGCTTGGTCATCGCGTCCGAGGTGCCGATCATCACCTCGGCCAGGGCCGGGGTGTTGTCCATCGGCCAGGCGTCGAAGTTGCGGAAGCTGGCGCTGACCGGGTCGTTGTTGTAGGCCTCGATCTGGTCGATCAGGTTTTGCAGCGAGACGCCGTCGTTGAGCAACTCCTGGCAGACGGCCCATTGCTGTTCGACCCAGGCGGCGCCGCCTTCGCGTTTGAGCGCGCTCAGCAAGGGGAACAGCGACAGCTCGACGCCGGCAAAAATATCGGATGAATTGGTACGGATTTCAGGGCAGTTGAACACCGTTGCGGCGATCCCTTGCGCCCAGGCAGCCTGCGCCACGCTCTCCAGGCGCATTTTGGCGTAGCCCTGGGTGTAATTGGTGTAGGTTTGCCACTGGTATGTGGCGTCGATCAGGATTTCGCTGCCGTGGTAGCCGTACGCCGTGTAGCGCACCTGGCCGCCCTTGGCGGTGATGCGCTCGCGGATAGCGGCGCTGGCGGTAATCAGGTGTTGCAGGGTGTTGGCGGTGACTTCGTCGAAGTTCATCAAGATCAGCTTGCCGAGGTCGCTGTCGAGCAGTTCTCGCGAGGACATGAAGCGCTCGCCGCGGCCCTTGTAGATGCGGTTGGCGATCGCCAGGAAAGCCTTGATCTTGGGAATCCCGCCGGCCATGGTGTGGGCGAAGAAGACATTGCTGCCGTCCGGGATCAGCTTGTCGATCTCGGCCATGGCTTGCGCGGCGGAGCTGGCGAAGCGGCGCACGCCGACGTCGCGGCAGCGTTCGACCGCGGCCCAGTCCAGTTTTTCTTCCTGCCAACCCTTGAGGGTGATGCCGGCCAGCATCTCGGTCGGGTTCTGTTCGCCTTCGGGTGCGTCGAGGTCGAAGCCGGCCATCAGCGGCACGTTGATGATGCGCCCGCCCAGCTTGGCTTCGGCTTCGGCCAGTTCTTCTTCGTTGAGTGCGCGCAGCGCGTTGTTTTCGTCGCGCCGGCCGACGGTGATGCCGACGATGGTCATGCCGGCCTTGCGTGCCTCATCGATCAGGCCGTTAGCATAGCCGCGGCCGAACAGCTCGCCGAACAGTACGAACACGTCGCCTTTGCGGAACAGGTTGGCGTGCGGGATGTGCCTCAAGGAAGTCAATTCGCTCATAGATACCACTCAAAAGTAAGAAGGTTCGGGCGCCTGGCCCACCACCCCGCTCCGGCGCCGTGGTGCTGGCGGCCAATTCGCGAGGCATGTTGTTTTTCTCGTCAAGCGCGACATTATAGTCTCCCGCTTGGGGCGCTGGCGCTCGGCGTTCCGGTATTGACGCGCTCATTCGTTGCAAGGATGGATTTTTAGTGGCGCAGCACGCGCCGCATCACGCGCGGCGGCGGTTCGGCCGCGTTGGCGTGCGAATAGTCGAGTTCGTCGGCCAGTTCGAATGCGTAAGCGGCGTACAGGTCGAGCAGCCTGGGCTGGTCGTCGCGCACGGCCAGCCGCAGTTCCTGCACGCCACTGGCCAGGCCCTGGTGGATGACCGCTTCGAGCAGGTGTTGCGACAGGTTGGCGCCGCGGCAGCGCGGCAGCACGCCCATGCGCCGGATTTCCCACACGTCCGGTTCGAACTCGTGCGGCGCCCAGCGCACCGAGCCGACCGGGGCGTCGTCCTGCAGCAGGATGAAGGCGCCGCCGGCGCGCAGCTGTTCGGTCACGCGCTGGGCGGTTTCGCGGTGGCCGCTCGAGGTCACCGTCACCGTCCCGGCCCAGGAAGCCCGGGTCAGGTCGGCGATCAGTTGGGCGTCGTCGTCGTCCGCCGGGCGCACCACCAGGTTCATGCGCGTCCTTAGCCGATGCGCATGCCCGGCTGCGCGCCCGGAAATGGTTCCAGGACGTATAAGCCAGGGTTGGCTTTCTCGTCGGCTGCCGAGGCGCACAGGACCATGCCTTCGGAACTGCCGAACTTGCCGATCTTGCGCGGTGCCAGGTTGGCCACCATCACCGTCAGCTTGCCGATCAGTTGCTCGGGCGTGTAGGCCGACTTGATGCCGGACAGCACGTTGCGATGGCGGCCTTCGCCCACGTCCAGGGTCAGGCGCAGCAGCCGCTCGGAGCCGTCCACCGCTTCGCAGTGGACGATTCTGGCGATGCGCATGTCGATTTTTACAAAATCGTCGAACTCGATCGTCGGTGCGATGGCGTCGATGTCGCCGGCGACGGGCGCTTCCAGCACTGGCGCAACCGCAACTGGCGCCGCTGCGGGGGCAGCCGCCACGGGCGGCTTGTCGATCAGCGCTTCCACCATTTTCGGGTCGATGCGGGTCATCAGGTGGTCGTACACGCCGATTTCACGGCCGAGCATGGTTTCGTACACGGCGGCGCCCGTCGTATCGCTCCAGCTCCATTGATCGTCGCGCAAGTAGGCGGCGACCTTGGCGGCCACCTGCGGCAGCACCGGCGCGAGCATGATCGTAATCTGGCGGAACAGGATCAGGGACGTGCTGCACACATCATGCAGCTGCGCCATTTTTTCCGGATCCTTGGCCAGCAGCCATGGCTTGTTGTCGTCGATGTACTGGTTGGTGATGGCCGCGATTTCCATGATTTCGCGCAGCGCCTTGCCGTATTCGCGGTTTTCGAAGTTGGCGGCGATGCTCGCCTGGCGTTCCTTGCCGTCGACCGTCAGCGCGCGTCCGATCAATTGCTGTGCATCGGGCGACAAGGTGGACACCAGCTTGCCGTCGAAGTGCTTGGTGATGAAGCCGGCGCAGCGGCTGGCGATGTTGACGTATTTACCGATCAGGTCGCTATTCACGCGGGCCATGAAATCGTCGCCGTTGAAGTCGAGGTCTTCTACCTTGGCATTGAGCTTGCAGGCGATGTAGTAGCGCAGCCATTCCGGGTTCATCTTCAGGTCCAGGTAGCGCAGCGGCGAAATGCCGGTGCCGCGCGACTTGGCCATCTTTTCGCCGTTCAGGGTCAGGTGGCCGTGTACGTTGACCTTGAGCTTGTCGATCACCGGGTGCCCGGCGAAGTTGAGCATCGCGGGCCAGAACAGCAGGTGGAAGGACACGATATCCTTGCCGATGAAGTGGACTTGCTCGGTGTCCGGATCATTGAGCAAGGCGTCGAAATCGATCCCTTTCTTGCTGCAGTAGTTTTTCAGGCTGGCCAGGTAGCCGACCGGCGCGTCCAGCCAGACATAGAAAAACTTGCCCGGCGCATCGGGAATCGGGATACCGAAGTAGGGCGCGTCGCGCGAAATATCCCAGTCCGCCAGCTTCTCGCCGGCTTCGCCGAGCCACTCGGACACTTTATTGACCATTTCCGGCTGCAAACGGCCAGGCGTGTTCAGCCATTCCTTGAGGAAGGTGTAGCAGCGCGGGTCGGACAGGGCGAAGAAATACTGTTCCGACGGTTTCAGGATCGGGGTCGAGCCAGTAAACACCGAGAACGGGTTCACCAGTTCGGTCGGCTGGTAAGCCACGCCGCACACTTCGCAATTGTCGCCGTATTGGTCCTTGGCGCCGCATTTCGGGCATTCGCCCTTGATGTTGCGGTCGGCCAGGAACATGCCCTTGACCGGGTCGAAGAAGCGGTCGACCGTCTTGGTGACGATCAGGCCGGTATCGCGCAGTTTGCGATAGATGCCTTGCGACAGCTCCACGTTTTCCGGCGAATCGGTCGAGTACCAGTTATCGAATGCAATGTGGAAGCCGTCCAGGTATTGCGGGCGGTCGGCGGCGATCCTGGCCACGAATTCCTGGGGCGTAATGCCTTCCTTTTCGGCCGCGATCATGATCGGCGTGCCGTGGGTGTCGTCGGCGCAGACGAAGTGAACTTCGCGCCGGGCGTCGCCACGCTGGCCGTCGGCGTCGCGTTGCATTCGCTGGAAGCGTACCCAGATATCGGCCTGGATGTATTCCATCATGTGGCCGATATGAAAAGCTCCGTTGGCGTAAGGCAGGGCGGTGGTGACGAACAGCTTGCGAGTCATGGTTAAGATGCGCTTTTTAATAAGTTTATTAGGAAATACAGAGGAGCATTTTACCAGCGGATGACCCGACTGCGCACGGGGCTTTGCCCGGATTTGCCATTCAGGCAAGGCCGGGCAGGGCGAATTGCGCTAAACTTCTGCATGTTTCGGCATCATATTCCTTGGAGATTTACATGAGCATCACAGTAGAAGACGTCAAGCAGGCACTGACGGCGGTTATCGATCCGAACACGCAGAAAGATTTCGTTTCTTCCAAGGCGATCAAGAATATCAAGCTCGACGGCAACGACATCGCGCTCGACGTTGAACTCGGCTATCCGGCCAAAAGCCAGATCGACGGCATCCGCAGCGCCATAGTGGCCGCCTTGCAGGCGCTGCCGGGCGCGGGACGGGTCAATCCGAACGTGTATGTCAAGATTATTTCGCACACGGTGCAGCGAGGCCTGAAAATCATGCCGAACGTGAAGAACATCATCGCGGTGGCGTCCGGCAAGGGCGGCGTGGGCAAGTCGACCACGGCGGTCAACCTGGCACTGGCCCTGGCGGCCGAGGGCGCCAGCGTGGGCGTGCTCGATGCGGACATTTATGGCCCCTCGCAACCGATGATGCTCGGCATCAGCGGCCGCCCGGAAACCTCGGACGGCAAGACCATGGAGCCGCTGGAGAACCACGGCTTGCAGGTGTCGTCGATCGGCTTCATGATCGATCCGGACGAGCCGATGGTGTGGCGCGGCCCGATGGTCACGCAAGCCTTGCAACAGTTGCTTGAGCAAACCAACTGGCGCGACCTCGATTACCTGATCGTCGACATGCCGCCAGGCACCGGCGACATCCAGCTGACCCTGTCGCAAAAAGTGCCGGTCACGGGCGCGGTGATTGTCACCACGCCGCAGGATATCGCCTTGCTCGACGCGCGCAAGGGCTTGAAAATGTTCGAAAAAGTCGGCATTCCGATCCTTGGCGTGGTGGAAAACATGAGCACGCACATCTGCTCGAACTGTGGCCACACGGAAGCCATTTTCGGTCACGGCGGCGGCGCCAAAATGTGCGCCGACTTCGGGGTGGAGTTCCTGGGCGCATTGCCGCTGACCATGTCGATCCGCGAGCAGACCGATTCGGGCCGCCCGACCGTGGTGGCCGAGCCGAATGGCCCGGTGGCCCAGATCTACAAGGAGATCGCGCGCAAGGTTGCCATCAAGATCGCCGAGAAGGCGAAAGACATGAGCAGCAAGTTCCCCAACATCGTCATTAAAAACGACTAGGCCTATCTGTTGAGATAGGCACCAGGGTGTGGCGCTTTCGTGGCGCTGTCGTGCAGAATAGGCAAGTATCGGCCTGCGCCACGCCAACAAGCCTCTTACCAACCGCAAAGGAATCCACTTGAAATCGTTCATCAAGCACCTCGTCTTTTCCGCCTCCCTGCTGGTCGCCGCCGCCGCGTCGGCGCAATCGGTCTCCTTCGTCGAGCCGGCGGACGGCGCGACCGTCAAAAGCCCGTTCAAGGTCAAGTTCGCCGTCGATGGCATGGATGTCAAGCCGGCCGGCGCCCCTGTCGCCAATTCCGGCCACCACCACCTGGTCATCAACGGCGGCGCCATCAAGGAAGGCGAGTCGATTCCCTTCGACGACAAGCACTTGCACTTCGGCAAAGGGCAGACCGAGACCGAGGTCAAGCTGGCGCCCGGCGAATACACCCTGACCATGCAGTTCGCCAACGGTGCGCACCAGTCCTACGGCACGCCGATGAGCAAGTCGATTAAAGTGACCGTCAAGTAATTCCCCCGGGAGCGTTGGCGGCAGTACAATTGTTTTATCGTCTACACAATGGCTGCCATGAAACGCTCCGATTCCCCTGTCGATCTTGTCCGGCGCGCCCTGATGCTTGGTGCGGCGGCGGCGCTCGCCATGCCGGTCGCCACCGCCCGTTCCGGTCCGCGCGAGTTGCTGGTCGTCGGCGCCCATTTCGCGCGCGTGTACGAGCGCGCCAACGGCGAATTCTCGGGCATGGCGGTGGAGATCATCCGCGCCATTGCCGGCGAACTCGGGCAACCGGTGTATTTCGAGCTGTACCCGTGGGCGCGCGCGCAGTCGATGGTGGCGCAGGGCCAGGCCGATATTCTCGTCGGCCCCTACAAATCGCCTGAACGCCTGGCCGCGTTTGCGTTTTCCGAACGTCCGTTTTACCAGGACCAGATGGTGTTCTTCTCGCGCAGCAATGCGCCGTTTGCCTGGGACGGCAGCTACGCCTCCTTGCGCGAGAAGCGCATCGTGATCATCAACGGCTGGGCTTACGGGGATGAATTCAATGCCGCGCGAGAGCAATTGACGGTCAGCGTGACCAATTCGGTCGAGTCGGCGCTGACCATGCTCTCGCACGGGCGCGTGGATTTATTCGCCAGCAATGTGCGCAATACCGAGCCGGTCATTCCACTGCTGGCGCTGGAAGGCAAAGTGTTGCCGGTCGGGCGCACCATTTCCCTGCAGCGCGGCTTCTTTGCCTTCCCCAAGCGTCCCGAATACGACGTCATGCGTGGTCGCTTCGACCGCGCCTTCAATGCCTATGTCGACAGCGGCGAACTGCGCAAGCTCGGCAAGCGCTACAACGTCCAGGTGCCCTGAGCGGCGCTGGGGCGCGCTCGCCCCGCTCATATCCTCGTAGAATCGACGGCTTGCGGTTACCATACGCCGCATGACGCATTGACAACGGTCATATTCCCAGTTGATTTTTCGCAGGAGATGCCTTGGTGCGTCCACCTGCTCCCAGGAGACAAAAAAATGATGAGCAAAACTATTCTGCGCACTGCTTGCGTGTCGGCGGTGGCGGTATTCGGCGTGCAGGCGTGCGCCTCGGCGGCGCTGCTGTCGGTCGGGCCGGGCAAGACCTACGCCAAACCCTGCGCCGCGATTGCCGCAGCGAAGAATGGCGACACCGTCGAGATCGAAGGTGGCGTGGTCTACAGTGGCGACGTGTGCGGCATTTATGCCAGCAACTTCACCATCCGGGGCGTACATGGTCGTCCGAAAATCGATGCCGCAGGCAAGAATGCGATGGGGAAAGCAATCTGGGTGGTGGTCGGCAACAACGTGCTGATCGCCAACGTGGAAATGTATGGGGCCAAGGTGCCTGACCGCAATGGCGCAGCCTTGCGCCTGGAGGGCGCCGGCTTCACCTTGCTCAACAGCTTCCTGCACGATAACGAGAATGGCATTCTCAGCGGCGCGAATGCGGCCAGCGATGTCGTTATCGAAGGCACCGAATTCGGGCGCAATGGTTACGGCACGGGACAGACCCACAATCTGTATATCGGCACGGTACGCAGCCTGATGTTCCGCCGCAATTTTTCGCATGACGCCAACGTCGGGCATAACCTCAAGTCGCGCGCGCTGACCAACTATATCCTGTATAACCGCTTTTCCAGCTTGCGCCCGGGCGAAACCGGTTCGACCGCGGCCGGCCAGCCGAGTTACGAGATCGACTTGCCGAATGCCGGTACCTCGTACGTGATCGGGAATGTGATCGAGCAGCCGGCGGCCAATCAAAACGGGGCCATGCTGGCGTATGGGGAAGAGGGGGCGTCGAACGCCGGACATGATCTGTATGTGGTCAATAACACCTTCCTCAACGACGATACCGCGCGCGGCGTGTTCGTGATGGTGGGCGGGGGCGTGACCAAGCCGGTTCTGCTGCAGAATAATATCTTTTCGGGGATCGGGACCTTGAGCTCGCAGGTCAGTACGGTGGCCAAGACCAATTACCGCTCGGTGGCGCCGGGGTTTGTGAACCGCGCCACGTATGATTTGCGGCCGACGCCATCGCCGCTGGTGGTCAATGCGGGAACCGATCCGGGCGTGTCGGCCACTGGGTATGTGCTAAAACCAGTGGCGCAGTACAAGCATGTGGCGTTCTGGATCGGCCGCCCGGTAACCGGCGCGCTCGATATCGGGGCGTATGAGGCGAATTCGATCGCGCCGTAGACGCCAACCCGCGCTCCGTCGTTCTTTTGTTAGCTATCAATCCGTCGTTCCCGCCTGCGCGGGAACGACGATTACGGCTTCACTCCCACAATCCCCACTTCCGCCGCCCACTGTCCCAGATCGCTGCGCTTGATCGCCGCCGCCATCAACTCCGGGAACAAATCGGGCGTACACGCAAAACACGGCGCACCCAGCGCGGCAAAATACGCCGCATTCGCGTGGTCATAACTGGGCGCCCCGTTATCGTCGAGCGCCAGCAGCACAATGACCTGCACCCCGGCCGCCACCAGCGCCGCCGCGCGCCTGCGCATTTCGTTGTTATTCCCGCCCTCGTACAAATCGCTGATCAGCACGAAAATGGTATCGGTCGGCCGTGAGATCAAACCCTGGCAATACCCGAGCGCCCGATTGATATCCGTCCCGCCGCCCAACTGCGTACCGAACAGCACATCGACCGGATCGGCCAGCAGCGGCGTCAGGTCGATCACCGCCGTATCGAACACCACCACCTGCGTACTGACCGCCTTGATCGTGGCCAGCACCGCCGCGAACACGCTGGCGTACACCACCGACGGCGCCATCGATCCGCTCTGGTCGATGCACAGCACGATATCGCGCAGCGATTGCCCCTTGCGCCCGAACCCGATCCGCGTTTCCGGAATAATGGTCCGGTACTCGGGCTGGTAATGCCGCAAATTGGCGCGGATCGTGCGCAGCCAGTCGATTTCGTGATGGCGCGGGCGGCGGTTGCGCGTGGCCCGGTTCAAACTCCCCGTCACCGCTTGCCGGAACGGACTGGCCAGCCTGCGTTCGAGTTTTTCCACCACTTGCCGCACCACCATGCGCGCCGTTTCCTTGGTCTTGTTCGGCATCACCTTGTTCAAACTGAGCAGGGTGGCGACCAGGTGTACGTCCGGCTCGACCGCCTTGAGCATCTCGGGTTCCAGCAGCATTTGCTCCAGTCCCAGCCGCTCCAGCGCGTCTTTCTGCATCACCTGCACCACGCTCGATGGAAAATACTGGCGGATGTCGCCCAGCCAGCGCGATACGTTCGGCGCCGACGCGCCGAGCCCGGCGCCGCGTCCCGATGGCGGGTTGTACAGGGCCGACAGCGCCCGGTCCATGGCCAGGTCGTCCACGCCGAGCGAGACTTCCGGCTGGCCCGGCTCGCTGCCCAATACCATGCGCCAGCGGCGCGTTTGTTCCTGCGGGGTGATGTCATGCGCCATGATGGGCCTGCGTTGTCGATGCCGGTGTCACTGCGCTGGCGCCGAGGATCATCCCGAGCACGGGCAGCACCAGCCTGGCGCGCGCTTCATCGATGTTGCCGCCTGATGCGGCGATGCCGACCGCGCCCCCGGCGCTGCCGGCGCGTTCGCTCAGTTGACGCCGTTCCGGCGCCTCGAACGCGCCAAAGGTGCGGCGCAGCAGCGGCAGCAGTTCGACGAAGCTGTCCGCATCGAGGCCGTTGATCCAGGTATTGACCAGGGTCCACAGGCTGTCGTTGTGCAGCAGCAAGGCCGCGCTGCCCTGCAAAAAGCCTTCCAGCCAGTTGCCGCTGGCCAGCGGCGCGCTGGCGTGCGAGCAGCGCAAGGCCAGGGCGCGCGCGGTGCGCTCCTGGTCCCAGTGCCCTTGCTCCGACAAGATGCGGGCGCAGCGCCCGCTGATCAGCGGATGCGACAGTTCATTGCCCGCCACCTGGTCGAGCGCGTCGAACCATGCCTCCAGCAGTGCGTTGTCCTGGATCAGGCGGATCGCGCGATCGGCGGCGATGAGCTGCTTGACCAGCACCGCCGCCGGCTCGTCGGCCATGCCCAGCACGCCGAAGGGCAGGGCGATGCAGGCGCGCGTGACGAGGCCGTCCACCACCTGGCCGATGGCGCTGGTATCGGTGCCGCGCACGCTGCCGTAGCGCAGTACGCCGGCCAGCGGCGGCAAGGCCGCCAGCATGAAGCCGACATCGGGCGTCAACGCGCCCACTTCCTGGATGCGCCGCATCAGCAAGTCGACCGCGCGCGGCAGGTCGGCCAGCAGCACCTGTTCGATCAGGGCGGTCAGCTCGGGCAGGGTGGTCGCTTCATTGGCCTGGCTGACCGCCTTGCCGGTGGCGGCCGCTTCCACGGTGCCGCCCCAGACGTTCGCTTCGATCAGGCGAATTGCAAATTCCGGCTCCCACGCCAGGCGCCACCATTCGTGGAAGGTGCCGGACTTGCCGGTTACCCTTTCGGCGCGGCCCCATTCGACTCCGAGCAGCGCCAGGCGGTGCAGCAACACGCTTTTTTCCAGGTGCGCCGGCTGGCGCAGGTCGAGTTCGAGCTGGCTGTGATCGGCCTTGACCGGCAGGCGCAGCCGTTTTTGCTGGGTCTGCACATCCTGCGACAGCGGCAGGGTCGGCACGCCTTCGGGCACCTCGCCGAGACGGTCGTTGATCAGCAGGGCGTCGTGGATCAGGCGCAGCGGGGCGTCGCTGTCGTAGCAAAATACGGCGCGTACCGCTTCCTGCAATTCGCTCAGGCCCGCACGGGGCCGTTCGCGCATCGCCGCCAGCGTGTCGGCCAGGCGCACCGCTTCGATGATGCTGGCCGAGGATGCATCAAGGTCGTGCTTGCGCAGCAACATGGCGACGTCGGTCAGCCAGTACAGGCTGGCCTGGGCCGGGTGATTCCACAGATGATGGTACCAGCCGGGCGCGCTGACCCCCGCTCCGTAGCCGCTGCGAAACGCCAGGCGGCCGTAGCTCCACGGGGTCCAGGTCGCGGCCAGTTTTACCTTGGGCAAGCCCTTGAGCAAGTCGTTGTCGCTCTTGGCGGACGGCATGCTGGCCAGGGCCGGCACGTGGTAGGCGCCGCAGACCACGGCGATGCGCTGGTGACCTTGTTTTTCGGCCAGGCGGATGGCGTTGCGCATCCATGCTTCGCGCTGCTGCTCGCGCAGATCGGGAGGGGCGGCGATGTCGGTACGCACCGTGCTCATCATTTCGGCGATGGCGGCGAACAGGTCGAGGCTGTCGGCGCGCTGCTCGACCAGGTGCTCCCACCAGGTGTCGGTGTCCGAGAAACCGGCGGCGTGGGCGAGCCAGTGCAGCGGGTCCTGGTGCAGCGCCTCGGTGTCGGTCCCGGTCCCGGGCGGCGCTTGCACGGCGGCGTCCTGGTCCGCGCCCTCGTCCTTGTCCTCATCCTCGCCGGTCCCGGCTGGAGCAGCCTCGGCAACTTCCTCTTCGGCCAGACGATGCGTCTGCGGCAAGTCGCAAAAGCGCACCGGCACGCCGTTGGCGGTGGCGTAGCGCATGGCTTGCCATTCCGGCGAGAACTCGGCGAACGGGTAAAACACGGCGCGCTGCGGCGTGGCCGGCACGTAGACCAGCAGCGCGACCGGCGGCTTGAGGGCCGGATCGGCGGCAAAGGCGATCAGCTCGTCGGCCTCGGGCGGGCCTTCGATCAGGATGCAGTCCGGTTGCAGCGCCTGCAGGGCTTGCGCCAGGCTGCGCGCGCAGCCCGGACCGTGGTGGCGGATGCCGAATAAATGAACGCTCATCGGCCAGTCAATTCATCACGTCGCGGCAGGCCCGGTACAGGTCTTTCCAGCCTTCGCGTTCCTTGACCACGGTTTCGAGGTATTCCAGCATGACCACGCGGTCCTGGACCGGGTCCTTGACGATGGCGCCGATCATGCCGGCGGCCACGTCGGCGCCGCGCATGGTGCCGTCGCCGAAGTGGGCGGCCAGCGACATGCCGTTGGTAATGACCGAAATCGCTTCGGCCGTGCTCATGCTGGCGCTGGGCGCCTTGATCTTGCGCTTGCCGTCCGTGGTGAGGCCGGCGCGCAATTCGCGAAACACCGTGACGACGCGGCGGATTTCTTCCAGCGCCGGCACTTCGCCCGGCAACTCCAGCGCGCGGCCGAGGCTGGCCACGCGGGTTTCGACGATGCGCACTTCCTCGTCGGCGGTGGCCGGGGGCGGCAGCACCACGGTGTTGAAGCGGCGCTTGAGCGCACTCGACAGTTCATTCACGCCACGGTCGCGGTCGTTCGCGGTGGCGATGATATTGAAGCCTTTTTGCGCCAGCACTTCGTCGTCGAGTTCGGCGATCGGCAGCATTTTTTCCGACAGGATGGTGATCAGGCTGTCCTGCACTTCGCTCGGGATGCGGGTCAATTCTTCCACCCGGGCGATTTTGCCGTCGCGCATGGCGCGCATGATCGGGCTCGGCACCACCGCTTCCATCGACGGCCCCTTGGCCAGCAACTGCGCGTAGTTCCAGCCGAATCGCACCGCTTCCTCGCTGGTGCCGGCGGTTCCCTGCACGATCATGGTCGAATCGCCGCTGATGGCGGCAGCGAGGTGTTCCGACACCCACGACTTGGCCGTGCCCGGCACGCCGAGCAGCAGCAGGGCGCGGTCGGTCGCCAGGGTGGCGACGGCGATCTCGATGATGCGCGCATTACCGATATATTTAGCGCTGATTTCCACGCCATTCTCGAGTGTGCCGCCCAGCAAGTACTTGGACACGGCCCAGGGCGACAGCTTCCAGCGCGGCGGGCGCTGGCGCGTATCGGCCGCAGCCAGCGCTGCGAGTTCCTCGGCGTACTGCGTTTCGGCGTGCTGGCGCAGGATGGTAGAAATGGCGGTCATGCAGAGTGCTCCTGAAAAGGTAAGTACATATCGTGTCGGAAACGCAGGGTGCGCAGGAATTTGTCGACCGTCTCTTCCCACTGCGCAAATTCGGGGATGTCTTTCGGCCAGCCGTTTTCGTAGTCCTCGATGCCAAGCGGGTCGAGTACCAGCGCCAGCGTGGCCATGGTGTAGCTGAGCGACCAGCTTTGCAGCGTGTTGGCCGCGCAACCGGCCTGGATGCGGCCGACCACCGCCTTGGACAAGGCCAGCGGCCAGTTGCGATTGGCATTCTTGGCGGCATCGTCGAGCAGGTCGATCAGGCTCGAATGGGCGCGCATCCAGGCGGCCGGGGTGGCCTCGACCAGGGTGCGCAGCAAGTCGTCGGCGGCGTCCGGCGGCAGGGCGCCGAACAGGCTGAAGAAGTCGCGCGGCATGTGGGTATGGATGCCGGTCGATTTCAGGTACAGGTCGAGGAAGGCGGTGAACCATGCGTGCAGGCCGGCATCGTAGCCGGCTTGCAGGCTGCGCTGCAGCGCGCTCGACCAGCCCAGCAGCAAAGTATGTTTGAACTCGCTGGCCATGGCCAGTGCCAGGCAGGTGCGTGGCGAGGCATCGAAGGTGTTCGACCAGTGCGTCGGCGGCACGGCGGCCAGGATATCGACCAGCCAGCCCGATTTTTCACCCATGGCGGGATACAGGCCGGCGCCGACGCCGTCGCGCTGCATGCTTTTGTCGCGCTCTTGCGGCACCTCGACCAGCAGGTGGGGCGTGCCGCCGTTGCGTTCGACGCGCAGCAGCGGCATGGCGCGCTCGCGCATGCGCCTTGCCAGTTGCGCGCCGGGCAGGCCGGCCAGCAGGCGCTGCGCCACGGTGCGCACTTCCTTGCGCTTGTCGTCGAGCGCGCTTTCCAGGAAAGTTTCATCGGCCAGGCTCAGGCCGACCGACAGGCAGCCGAGCAGGGTGGCGCGGTGCTCCGGGGTTTCGCTGGTCCAGGTTGCTTGCAGGGCCAGCAGGGCGGCGCCGGCTTCGCTTACACGCATGTCGCGCAGGGCCTGCGCGCGCTGTTCGATATTGCCGTTTTCCCACAATGCCTGAACATCACTGGAGTCGGCGCCGACCCAGTTCCAGTCGGGATTCTGCTGCGCCAGCCAGTGCCCGCGGGCGCCCAGCACGCCTTCGATCGGCGTGCGCAGGGGGCGCTGCGAGGTGCCCAGGTCCAGCACGCCCGGCAGCAAGCGCGGCGGCAGGCGGCAGCGGTGGGCGTTGGCCAGGCGCAGCCATTCGGGGCGCACTTGCGGATATTCATCGAGCAGCAACAGCGCCAGTGCCTTTTCGGCTTGCGCCGGGCAGGGCCGCAAGGCATCGCTGTCGCCCGACGGCGTCAGCGGCGCGCCTGGCCCGGCGCTGTCGGGCTGGTAGCCGGCACGCTGCCACAGGGCATGCGCGGCCAGCGAGAGCCACAGGTTTTCCTCTTTCGGCGCGGCGTTCGCGCCGGGACGGCCGTACACGCTGTCGCGCAGGGCCAGCGGCAAGTCCTCGTCGAAACCGGGGGCGGCGCGCGAGGTGCCGATCTGCAGGGTTTGATGGATTTTTATCGGGAGCGGGGAACTCATGCTACGGTCTCGTTGTCAAAATGATGCAAGCGGCCTTCGGCGAAGACGGCAAGCGGGACGATGCCGTAGCCGTCCCACTCGCCCATCACCGTGACCGGGTGGCCGCCGCTGAGCGCGAGCAGCGGCCACAGGTGGCGAAACAGCGCGTGCAGCGGCAGAATGCGGCCATCGGCGCACGCAAGATGGGGCGCCTGGCCCGCGTGCGGCACCACGGCGTCGAGCAACAATGGAAAGCGCTCGAGGAAGGGGTTGCGCGCCAGGGCGTCGGCACAGGCGGCCAGCGAGGCGTCCAGGGTGGGGGCGCTC
This sequence comes from Massilia genomosp. 1, assembly GCF_011682185.1. Classification (NCBI taxonomy): domain Bacteria; kingdom Pseudomonadati; phylum Pseudomonadota; class Betaproteobacteria; order Burkholderiales; family Oxalobacteraceae; genus Massilia; species Massilia genomosp. 1. Next base: position 15,744 of record NZ_WHJF01000021.1, on the reverse strand, counting down.
GCCAGCGTTGTGTCGAGCGTGCCAAAGGCATCCTGCTGCTTGATCAGGGCGCGCAGCGGGTAAGCGCTATGGTAGAAACACAGTTCGCCGTCGAACTGGGTGCCGGGTGCGAGCACCTTGTCGTAGCCCGCGCTGCCGGCGGCGTATTGCAAGATCATCGCCCAGCGCCCGCTTGCTTGCCCGCGCAGCCAGCTTGTGCGTGCATGCACGCGGTCGTTGTCGCTGGTGTGCTGGGCCAGCACCTGCCAGCGGTCCTGTACGCCGGCCTGGGCCAGTACGTCGTCCTGGCTGACGTTCCAGCCGACCAGGGCGCGCACGTCGCTTTGCAGTGCCGGCGCCAGTTCCGGCAGGCGACGCCAGGCGCTGCCGAGCAGGTAGATCGACGCCAGTTCGCGCGCCAGCCGGGTTTCCCAGTCGGGCAGATTGGTATCGAAGCACATGCCGCTGGCGCGGCGCAGGCGCGCAGCCAGGCCGCCGGCCTGGGCGTCGACCATGCGGGCGGCAATGTCGTTCCAGAACGACGGGCCGCGCGCGCGCAGGGTCGACAAGCCCTCGCGCGCCAGGTCTTCCAGCCAGGTTTGCAGCTCGACGATGCCGGCTGCGACCTTGTTGTCGCGCTTTTCCTCGCGCTTTTGCGCGGCGGCCGCTTGCGTGGCGGCTTGCTCGGGCGTGGTGGCGGCGGCTTTGTCGGCGGCGCCCTGGAGTTTTTTCTCGGTGCGCTGCTGGCGGCTGTCGAGCCAGTCGCTGACCCACTGCGGCGGCGCGGCGGCCGCAAACAGCGGGCCGTTGCCGGCTAGTAGCAGGTACAGGCCGATGCCATGCTTGCAGGGAAACTTGCGACTCGGGCAGGAGCACTTGAAGGCCGGTTCGCCGAGGTCGATCTGGGTGCGGTAGGGAACCTTGCCGCTGCCCTGGCACTCGCCCCACACGGCGCTGTCGGTCCGGCCCAGGTTGCCCCACTTGGCGGGTCCGGCCAGCTCGCTGCCGGCTTTGGCGGAACTCGCATCGGGCGCCAGTGCGAGGATTTGATCGGCGTTCAAAGTCATGGAGAGGGACAATGCCCGCGGCCAAAGACCGTTGGCAAATGATTAAAGTTAGTAAGTTAACCGTTGGTGGCCGTTTTGGGAAGTCCTTTTTGCCGATTGGGCGGGTCAGCCGTGCCGGCGCCCGATGCGGTGGACGTGGCGCTGGTGGTCGATTGCGGGATGTCGCTCCAGGCGACGGGCGGCTGTGTGTTGCTACGTGGCGACGTGAAGAAGGGGGGGAGGGGGGGTGGTGATAAGCGGCTGACATCAATCTGGAGGCGCCAGGCCGGGCCGCGCCAGGCCGGGCCGCGCCAGGCCAGGTCGCGTCGCGTCCGGGCGGGCGCATCCGCTGTGGCCAGGTCAAGCGTCCGCTGCCAGGCCGGCCGCCTCCGGCCTGGCGGTACGTGGCGGCGCGTCAGGCGTTGCCGCTCCAGAGTGCGCGGGCGCGTGCGAACGCGGTGGCGCCCACCTGGGTGCCGAGCGTGCGGCCGTCGTCGCTGGCGCGCTTGAAGTGAATGCCGGCGTAGACGCGCGAGGCGCTGGCCTCGATGACGGCGTCGCTGAAGGTCTCCCAGGCAAGGGTGACGGGCGCAGTAGGCAGGCCCGGATCGATCAGCAGGGAGCGTGCCTGGAGGGTGACCGCATGCCTGAACAGGTCGCTGCCGGTAAAGCGGCGCAGCACGTCGGCCGAGGCCGCGCTGAAGGTGCTGTGTCCGGAAACATGGTCAGGGAAGGCGGGCGTCGGCGCGCTCGGCGGATAGAAGGGCATCCAGGCCTCGCCGGGGACCGGGCGCAGTCCGCCGGCCGGGCCTGCGGGGCCATAGCTCTGGACGGTGCGCCCGTTGAACAGGTAGCGGATCGCGCTAATCGGGCGCGCGGAATCGTAGGCGCGCTTGGCGTCCCAGGCGGCAATGCTGGCATCGAGTACCGCGTTGGTGAGTGCGAAAAACAGTTTCACGTCGTCGTCATCGGTGTAGTTTTTGCGCGCTGAAATCAACTGGGCAAAGCGGCACCAGTAAGAACCGGGCAATTCGCCGCTGGGGCCGCCGGCCCAGAAGTCGACCATGACCTTCTGGCGCTCGCTCAGGACGGCCTGGATTTGCACGATCTCGGTCGCCTGGTCGACAAATTCCTGGGTGCCGAAGGCGGCAGGTGGGGGTGGGCGGAACTGGCTGCCCGAGGTGAGCGCAAACGGGCGCACCGAGCCCCAGAACGGCGCAAGAAAGCTCTGGGTGCGGCGTACGCCGGCGGCATCGTTGAACGAGAGCGGTTGCCAGCGGTCGGGGGCCACGATGTTGCTGCGTGGCGTGGGCTGGATGACCAGCAGAGGAGGATTGCGTGCCACGTAGCCGCTGTAGTCGGCGAACGGGCTGCCGCCCGGCGCCATTGTGCCGCCCTGGTTGGCGCCGTCGTCGCGGCGCTTGTCGAGCACCGCTTGGGCTGCAATGGTGCCAAGGCGTGGGGCCGGGGCCGTGTTGTTGTAGGCGTCGATCGGGCGGCTGCCGAGCGTGGCAAGGTAAGCGGTGAAAGCGGCTTGCTGGTCAGGAAACTGATCGAGCAGGGCGGCATAGGCGGCAAAGCTCATGGCCTTCGCTTTGTTGGCCGTCGTGCGCTCCGCAGCCGGCCTGCGCAATTGTGCGCCCAGGTACTGTCCGAGCGCGGCATCGTCATAGGCGGCCCAGGCCTCGTACATGGCGCTGTGAACGATCGCGACCGCACGCGCGGCCATGGGCGGCGCCATGCGCACGGCGCGCACGGCCTCAAGCGCCTGCTTGTTCCAGCCAGTAACCGTGCCCGATTGGGTCGGCTCCGGTGGCGGTTGCGAAGGAGGCGGGTTGTGGGAGCCGCCGCCGCAGGCCGTCAGCGCATTGCCGATGGCGGCAGCGCCGCCGATCGTCAGGAAGGTGCGTCGTTTCATGGTGTGTTCCCTGTGAGATGGCTTCCGGCCGGGAAGCACGGGGATGCCCGCAGGGGGGGGCTGCGGTGAGGGGCATACGTGCGGACGATAGCCCGCCGCCGCCGGCCGGGTGTTGCGGTGACTCAGGCGGGAACCCGCAGTGGTGTCAGTGTTGATGCGCTGCCCTGAACGGGCCAGCTCCGTCGTACGCGCCGTGCATGTTGTTGGAGGGATAGTTTGTTTTGCGGGCGCAACGGCGCCATCGGGCGAGTGTCGCTCAGGTGTCAGCTTCCGCAATGTCGAGCGAGGGCCTGCAGGGCGTCGAGCGCACGGCGATGTCGATGTCGTCCCTCTCTGGCACGGCGCGGCGGCGACGCTGTAAAATACTTCTCTTTATCTCAGCATACCGATCCCATGACCGTCGTCCGCACCCGTTTTGCCCCCAGCCCGACCGGCTACCTCCACCTTGGCGGCGCCCGCACCGCACTCTACAGCTGGGCATACGCCCGCCATCTCGGCGGCACCTTCGTGCTGCGCATCGAAGACACCGACGTCGAGCGTTCGACGCCGGAAGCCGTGCAGGCCATCATCGAGGGCATGCAGTGGCTCGGTTTGAGCCATGACGAAGGCCCGTTCTACCAGATGCAGCGCATGGACCGTTACCGCGAAGTACTGGCCCAGATGCTCGAAGCCGGTACCGCCTACCACTGCTATTCTTCCAGGGAAGAAGTCGACGCCATGCGCGAACGCTTCACGGCCGCCGGCGAAAAGCCGCGCTACGACGGCACCTGGCGCCCGGAACCGGGCAAGACCTTGGCGCCGGTACCTGCCGAGCGCGAGCCCGTGGTGCGCTTCAAGAATCCGCTCGACGGCGATGTCACGTGGAATGACGTGGTCAAGGGACCGATCACGATTGCCAATAAAGAACTGGACGACCTCGTGATCGCCCGTCCGGGCGGGGTGCCGACCTATAACTTCTGCGTGGCGGTCGATGACTGGGACATGCAGATCACCCACGTGCTGCGCGGCGACGACCATGTGAATAACACCCCACGCCAGATCAATATCCTCAATGCCATCGGCGCACCGCTGCCGCAGTACGGGCATTTGCCGATGATCCACGGGCCGGATGGCAAGAAAATTTCCAAGCGCGATAAGGGCGAGAAAGTAATTCCGGTTAACATCAAGGAGTATCCCGACATGGGCTATCTGCCGGAAGCGCTGCTGAACTACCTGGCGCGCCTGGGCTGGAGTCATGGCGACGACGAAGTGTTTTCGATGGACCAGTTCTGCGAATGGTTCAATACCGATCACCTGACGGCGTCGCCAGCCCAGTTTGACCTGGAAAAGCTGGCCTGGCTGAACAACCACTATATCAAGCAAGCCGACAACACCCGCCTGGCCGCGCTGGCGCGTCCGCGCATGCAAGCGCAGGGCGCCCAGTTCGACGGCGCGCCGGAACTGGCCGAGGCGCTGGCGCTGATGAAGGACCGCAGCAATACCGTCAACGAACTGGCGGACGCGGCCATGCTGTTCTATCGCACGCCGCAGCCGGACGCCGCCCTGATGACCCAGCACCTGAGCGATGCGGTCAAGCCGGCGCTGGCGCAGTTTGCCGAGCGTTGCGCCACGGTCGAGTGGACGCGCGAAGCGCTGGCCGCGATGATCAAGGAAGTGCTTGCTGCTAATACAATCAAGATGCCGGTCCTGGCGATGCCGCTGCGCCTCTTGCTGACTGGCCAGTTGCAAACGCCGGCCATCGATGCGGTGCTGGTGCTGCTCGGTCGCGAACTGGTTCTGTCGCGCCTGAACGCTGCCGCTTAAATTGTTCTGCCCGGGGCTTTGCATATTGCAAGCCCTAGTATATAATTCTGCTTCTTCGACGGACGGGGGTATAGCTCAGCTGGGAGAGCGCTTGCATGGCATGCAAGAGGTCAGCGGTTCGATCCCGCTTACCTCCACCACTAATCGAAGCAGTAGTAATGGGTTGCAGGTAGATGCCACTACCTGATTGCAGTACCGGGTCCCCATCGTCTAGAGGCCTAGGACATCACCCTTTCACGGTGAGTACAGGGGTTCGAATCCCCTTGGGGACGCCAGTTTTACCAGAGGATCGTGAAAACGGTTCTTTGTTATTCCAGCGCAGAGTAGTTCGCGTTACATGGGGGGTATAGCTCAGCTGGGAGAGCGCTTGCATGGCATGCAAGAGGTCAGCGGTTCGATCCCGCTTACCTCCACCAAGTTTTGATGTAGTCGTACATTGCAGGTAGTTGCCGCTACCTGACAACAGTTCAGGTCCCCATCGTCTAGAGGCCTAGGACATCACCCTTTCACGGTGAGTACAGGGGTTCGAATCCCCTTGGGGACGCCAGTCAGTGTGAGAAGCCGCCTTGTGCGGCTTTTTGCATTCTGCGATCGATCCGTTGATGCGGCATCAAGCAAGTCGTACACGCGCAGGGACGACGGCGCCACCGGCAGCAGCGTTACCCAACTATTCCGACAACCGACATGCCTCTCGCCAACGAACCCGCACTCACCCTCGCCCTGTTCTGCCGCGTCGTCGACAATTACGGCGATATCGGCATCTGCTGGCGACTTGCTCGCCAACTCCAGCGCGAACACGGCATCGCGGTCACCCTGTGGGTCGACGACCTGCAAAGTTTTCATCGCATATGCCCCGGGATCGACCCCGCCGCCGCGCTCCAGCGGGTGGCTGGCGTGGAAGTGTGCCACTGGGTCGACCAGGAGGGCAGCTTCACCCCTGGCGACATCGCCGACATCGTCATCGAATTTTTCGCCTGCGACATCCCGCCTGCTTACATCACCGCCATGGCGCAGTGCGAACCGCGTCCGGTCTGGTTCAACCTGGAAGGCTTGACGGCCGAGGAGTGGGTCGAAGGCTGCCACACCTTGCCATCGTCCCATCCGCGCCTGTCGCTGACAAAACACTTCTTCTTCCCTGGCTTCACCGGCAAAACCGGCGGCTTGATGCGCGAAGCGACGCTCGACGAGGAGCGCCGCCAGTTCCAGGACGATCCCGCCACGATGGCCGGATTTCTGGCGCGCTTCGGCGTCACCCAGCAAGAAATGGCGTCGACCAGGATCTCGCTGTTCTGCTATCCGCACGCGCCGCTGGCGCAGCTGTTCGCGGCCTGGCAGGGCGGCTCGCAAGCGGTCACCGTCCTGGTGCCCGACGGCGTCGCAAAAGGCGCGGTAGAAAGTTTTCTGCAAGCGCCTGCCGACCCCGGCGCGTCCCGCACGCGCGGCGCGCTGACCGTGCGCGTGCTGCCTTTTGTCGCCCAGCCCGACTACGACCGCCTGCTATGGGCATGCGACCTGAACTTCGTGCGCGGCGAAGATTCCTTCGTGCGGGCGCAATGGGCCGGGCGCCCGTTCATCTGGCATATCTACCCGCAAGACGAGAACTTGCACCACAAGAAGCTGCGCGCCTTTTTGGGGCGCTACGCCAACGGCCTCGACAGCCTGTCCGCGCTCTCGCTGTGCTGGAACGGCGCCACCCCGGACGCACCCGATCCGGCGCCGCTGTGGCCGGCCTTTTTCGCCGCTTTGCCCGAACTGCATGCGCGTGCCGGCGAATGGCGGCACCGGATGTTGGCAAACGGCGACCTCACCAGTAATTTGCTGAACTTTGCCTCTTCGCTTAGCTCATCCCGGCCCGGATAAGGTACAATATTCGGTTAATTTCTAACGTATTTTTACCTCGATCAAACGTGAGCTTCCGGCGTCATGCCAGCAGGCGACAGATGATTTTTATGCAACCCACTTTTTACGTACACTCTTTATGAAACCTGCAAAAGAAATTCGTGTTGGCAACATCATTATGGTTGACAGCAAGCCTATGATCGTGTTGCGTTCCGATGTCAACGGCTCGAGCCGCACGGGCTTCACCTACAAATGGAAGATGAAAAATCTTCTGAACAACAGCCCGATGGAAAACGTTTTCCGTGGCGACGACAAGTTCGACGTCGTCGTGCTGGACAAAAAGCCAGTGACGTACTCGTACTTCGCCGATCCGCTGTTCGTCTTCATGGATACTGAATACAACCAGTACGAAATCGAAGAAGAAAACCTGGGCGATGCGCTGCATTACCTGAAAGACGGCATGGAATGCGAAGCCGTGTTCTACGACGGCAAGGCCATCTCGGTCGAGCTGCCAACCACGATCGCCCGCAAGGTTGCTTACTCCGAGCCAGCAGTCAAAGGCAATACGTCGGGCAACGTCCTGAAAGAAGCCAAGCTTGAGAACGCAATCGAAGCGCACAGCCACTCGGTCCAGGTGCCACTGTTCGTCAGCACCGACGACGTCATCGAGATCGACACCCGCACCAACGAGTACAAGCGCGTCGTCCGTAACTGATCACGCCGCTGCTCCAAAAGAAACGCTGCCTCATGGGCAGCGTTTTTTTTGGTCGGTAGCGGGTGCTTACTTGGCTTTTTTGGCCTTGGCGAACACCGGCCCCCACAGCGGATGCCCGCTTTCGCCGGGCGCCAGCGCAAACGAGGGATCGAGCTTGAAGGCCTTGTCGAAATGCTGGCGGCACGGCGCCGGACGCGAGGTCACGCAGTAGCTAAACGCAATGTACTTGTGCGCGATCACCTGGTTGGCCTTGGAGCCGCCCGTCACATCGGCCGCGCCGAGACGCTTGATGGCGTCGTTGTACGCCCCCTGGTTATACAGCTCGATGCCTTCGCCGAGCGCCACCTGGTCGCTGCTGGGCGCCTGGGTGGCCGGCACCACGGGTGTCGGCGGGCGTGGCGTGGGCGTGCGCGGGGTGCCCGGCTTGGCGGCCGCGCTCGGCTTGTTCGGCGCTTCGGGGGTGACGCAGCCGGACAGCGCGAGGCTGCCGGCCAGTGCGGCGTACATCAGAAAGTGTTGGGATCGGTTCATGCCTCGATCTTAATGCGTTTATTTAGGCTGCGCTGTGAAATCATGTTCAATCGTGCGTGACTTGTTTTTACTGGTGTCGAGATTGACCGAAAAATCCTGGAAACCGGGATTGGCGATCCGGATTTTGTGCTTGCCGGCCGCCAGGCTCAGTTTTTTCAGGGGCGGCGTCACGCCCGCTTCCTTGCCATCGACATAGATGGTGCCCCAGGGCTTGATCGACAGCTTGTAATTGAACGATTCCGGCGCCGCTTCCGGCACCGGCTCGGCCAGCACATCGGCGGCGGCGACACCGTCGGCCGGCACGGTCGCATCGGCGACAACGGCTTCGGCCGGCACAGGTGGTTCGGCCGGCGGGGTCGCCGCAGCCACCGGCGCCGGGATGGCTGCCGGCGGCGGCAGGACGGCGGCGGGCATGGCGGGCTGGGGCTGGGCCGGCGCCACCATGATGGTGTCGGACGGCTTGGACAGCAGCGAATACAGGCCCACGCCGATCGCCGCGACCATTACCACGCCGGATGCGGCAATGCCGGTCCAGGCCGGCAAGCCCTTTTTGGCCGGCTTGGCCGGTTTGGCGGCTTTCTCGGCCACCTCCGGCTTCGGACGGCGCGAGGACTTGGCCAGCGGATCTTGTTTCGACGACGAGCCGGGCGACTTCGACAGGTTCGGCTTGGGCGGCGCGCCCTCGGCGCCAGTGGCCGGCACGGGACCGGTCGTGGCGCTGGCGCTCGCGTCCGGCAGGCGGTCGATCGTGGCGAAGCGCTGGGCCGGGCCGGTGGGGCGGGCGCGCGGCGCTTCGCCGCTGGTGTCGATGCCCAGCAGGGCGCGGAAAGCGTCGATGGTTTGCGGGCGGTCTTGCGCCAGCACGGCCAGGCCCTTGTCGATGGCTGCCAGAAACGCCTGGCCGTAGCCGGGCAGGCCGCGTTCGGCCAGCGGCTTGACCGGATCGCGCACCATGCGCGCGATCGAGGTCGCGGGCGGTTCCTTGATGATGGCGAAAAACATTACCGCGGCCAGCGCGTAGATATCGGTGTACGGGCCCTGGTCGAGCGACGCGTCGCCGGCGTACTGTTCCACCGGCGCATAGCCGGGTTTCAGGATCACGGTCAGGCCGCGCGTGCGGTCGCCGATGATCTGGCGCGCCGAGCCGAAGTCGAGCAGCACGGCGTCGCCGCTTTCCTGCACGATGATATTGTCCGGCGAAACGTCGCGGTGCAGGATTTTCATGGTGTACAGCATCTCGAGGGCGTCGAGAATCTGCTTCATCACCTTTTTACACCAGGCTTCGGTCACCAGTTCCGGGCTATGCGTGACAATATCCTTGATCGTGCGGCCATCGTAATACTGCATCGCCGTGTAGGCGGTGCGGTTCTGTTCCCAGAAACGGTGGACCTTGACCAGCGACGGGTGGTCGAACTGGGCCAGGAAGCGCGCTTCGTTGATAAAGCTTTTCAGCCCCACATTGAAGGTTTCCTGGTGCCGTTCGGCACGCACCATGATGCTGTTGTCGCTGGCGCGCGCGGCCAGCACGCCCGGCATGTATTCTTTCAGGGCCACGCTGCGCTGCAGCGAATGGTCGAACGCCATGTAGACGATGCCGAAGCCGCCTTCACCGAGCACGCCGGTGATTTCGAAGTCGGCCAGCCGGGTGCCGATCGGCAGGCAGTTTTCGGAGCCGGGGGCGAGGGCGTTCATACGATCTCGCTCTCGACACGGATGGCGTACGCAGAGAAATTGTCGCGTACCTTGTCGCTGCCTTCCAGCGCCGCCTCGGCCAGCGCACACATGGCGCTCAGCCATTGCTCACTGTTGCCCGATTCGGCCAGGGTGCGTTCCATCTCGTCTTCGTGTACCCATTCCCACAAGCCGTCGCTGCACACCAGCAAGGCGTCGCCGTCGAGCAACTGGACCGGGCCGTCGCCGAGCGCGACCGGGGTTTCGCCTTCGGCGCCGACCGCCGCGAACAGGATGTTGCGTTGCGGATGGGTGCGCAGCTGCTCGGCGCGCGCATACCCGGCGTCGATCAGTTGCTGGGTCAGGCTGTGGTCGCGCGTGACGCTGACCAGCCTGCCGTCGCGGAACAGGTAGACGCGGGTGTCGCCCAGGTGCGCCCATAAAGCGTGGGCATTGGCCTGGTCGACCAGCAGGGCGGCCACGGTGGCGCTCATGTCGTGGTTCTGCGGCTGGGTTTGTTTGTTTTTCGCCACACTGGCGATCGCGTTGGCCGTATACGACAGCAAGGCATGGGCCCCGAAGGCCGGCGCGGCGGCGAATTTCTCGAGCATGGCGTCGACCACGATGTGAGCGGCCACTTCGCCGCCCTCATGCCCACCGGCGCCGTCGGCGATGATGAAGCAGGAGATATCGCCATGCTGGGCTTCGCCGACAGCGTCCTGGTTACTGGCGCGCATGCCGATTTCGCTGATGCGGGTCCAGGCCAGCCGGATCGGATTGCGCTCAACCATTGCTGGTGCCGGCATTCGCGCGCTCGACTTCCTTTTCATAGGCGGCCAGGAAAGCCGGCCCGAAAATCGACTTGAACTGGTCTTTTGTTTCCGCCTCGGCGGTGTGGTAAGCCTGCTTGTAAGTCTTCCAGCTCTCGGCCTGGCGGCGCGAGGGAATCAGGGTGCCCATCATGCCGCCGCCCGACACTTCGGTCTCGAACAGCTCCGGCTTCAGGCGCGCCATCATGGCGCCCATGCTGGCACGGGTGCCGGCGACCATGCCTTTTTGGTGGCTGCGCAAGTCGTTGTAGGCATCGTCGAGCGACTCGAGCGGCTCCATGAAGCCGGGCATTTTCTTGCGCAGCATCTGGGTCAGCACGGTCTGGCTGTCCGGGAAGAATTTGAGTGGATTGTTGTTGCGCATCACCACCATCGTGACATCGGCCTTGACCTCTTGCTTGACCAGCGAGCGCAGGGCCAGCAAGTCGATCGTCCCTTGCAGCGAGCTGGCCATCAGCTTGCCCATCAGCTCCATTAACTCCGGCGTCAGGCCGGAACCGAGCGCATCGGCAGGAATGCCGGCGCCACGCAGGAAAGCCTGCTTCAGTGTTTCAATGTCATCAAGCACGACGTTATTATTCATGGGTGCGGGGCCGCAGGGAAGCGTCGATGTTTATCTCAAGCAATCATGCCAGATTTAACGATTAAGCGCATCACCCGGATGAACCTAATTTATGCATTTTGCCTCATGACAACGCAATTTGCCGCATCTTCCGGCATGAGCGCCATCATTGGCGTCATGCGCGCGTCCTGGCGCTGCATTTCTGGGCAGCGGGACGCGCGACACGTTTAGTGTAGCTGCATAAGTGCCTTGCCGCATAGCCCGGCTTGTCGGATGCGCAACACAATGCATTAAAGAATCGTTACCAGATGTTTCCTGGCAGACTGCTAGGCGTCGATAAAGCGCATCTTGAAGCTGCGGCCCTTGATGTTGCCGAAGTCGCGGCCCAGTTTGTTGCCCGCGTTGAGGCGCTGGAAAGCGTGCTCGGCCACATGGCGGTCGAGCGCCACATAGGTCATGAATTCGAACACATTGATCTTGCCGACCTGTTCCTTGGTCAGCCCGGCGTCGCCGGTGAGCGCGCCCAGCAGGTCGCCCGGGCGCAGCTTGTCTTTCTTGCCGCCCATGATGACCAGGGTCACCATCGGTGCCGGCGCGGCCGGCTCGCCATCGTCGGCCAGTTCGCTCAAGGGATGCCAGGCGACCGGCGCGTGCTGGTACTCTTCGATCAGCTTGACCCATTTTTTTTCGTTGGGCGCGCACAAGGTCAGCGCCAGGCCCGATTCGCCGGCGCGGCCGGTGCGGCCCACGCGGTGGATATGCACTTCGGTGTCTTTCGAGACGTCGGCATTGATCACCGCGCCCAGGTTGGCGATGTCGAGGCCGCGCGCGGCCACGTCGGTGGCCACCAGCACCGAGCAACTGCGGTTGGAAAACAACACCAGGATCTCGTCGCGCTCGCGCTGCTCCAGTTCACCGTACAGCGCCAGCGCCGAAAAGCCCTGCGCGCGCAATTCGTCGGCCAGTTCGCGGCAATGCACCTTGGTGTTGCAAAAGGCCAGCGCCGAAACGGGTTTGAAGTGCTTCAAGAGGCGGCCCACGGCCTGGTCGCGGTTGTCGAAGCCGACTTCATAGAAGCGCTGCTCGATCTGGTCGCCGCTGTGCTGGGCCTCGACCACTACTTCCACCGGGTTGCGCAGGAACGATTCGGTGGCGCGCCGGATATCGTCCGGGTAGGTTGCCGAAAACAGCAGGGTCTGGCGGCGCGACGGGCAGGCGCTGACGATGCCGGCGATTTCGTCGTAGAAGCCCATGTCGGTCATGCGGTCCGCTTCGTCCAGCACCAGGGTCTGCACCTTGGACAGGTCGATGCTGCCGCGTCCCAGGTGGTCGCGGATGCGGCCCGGCGTGCCGACCACGATGTGGGCGCCGTGTTCGAGCGAGGCGATCTGCGGGCGCATCGGCGCGCCGCCGGTCAGGGTCAGCACCTTGATATTGCCTTCGCCGCGCGCCAGGCGGCGCAATTCGTTGGCCACCTGGTCGGCCAGTTCGCGCGTCGGGCACAGCACCAGGCCCTGGACCGCGAACCAGGCCGGATTCAATTTATGCAGGATGCCGATGCCGAAGGCGGCGGTCTTGCCGCTGCCGGTCTTGGCCTGGGCGATCAGGTCGCGCCCGTCGAGCACGTGCGGCAGGCTCTTGGTCTGGATGTCGGTCATCTCGCGGTAGCCGAGCGAGTCCAGGTTGGCCAGGAACGTGGCGGTCAGCGGCAGGGTGGCGAAGGCGTTTGGATTCATGGCGTGCTCTGGCAAAAAGGGGACGGGCCCAGTCTAACAGGCAAGCTGAGAGAGGGCGGATGGCGGGGAATTACGCGGCAGCCCAGTTGGGCAGGCCGGTCAGGTCGGTATTGTCTTCGCGCCGCCATACTGGCAGGCCGCTGGCGTCGGTTTCGTCGAGCAGTTCGAGCTGTTCCTGGCGCAGGGCCGCTTTGCGCGGGCGCGGCGCGCTGGCGCGGCGCGCTTCGGCAGGGGGATGAACGAGCGGCGCAGCCGCGCCGAACCCCGGCAGATCGAAGGTCGCGTTATCTTTTTTGTCTCTCATGGGAAGCGCGGCGGACTGGCTTGAAGGCAGCAAGTCCCTTTCTAAAAACAAAAGCCCGGCTGTGTGAAGAGTCGGGCTCAGTTCAAAATGTGTTTGGTTGCGGGGACAGGATTTGAACCTGTGACCTTCGGGTTATGAGCCCGACGAGCTGCCAGACTGCTCCACCCCGCGTCTGAGCGGCGAATTATATAGAGGTTCGGCCGAATATGCAATGCCTGGGGAAAATTACTGCATCAGGGTCCAGGATGCCGGACTGCGGCGACGGCCATCACTGACATTTGCGCCGTCTTTTCTGCTGTCCGAACTTGCCGACTATCTTCAGGTGCCGATGCAACAAGGCGCGTATCTGCTCGATATCGTCGGGGTTGGGGCCGGCAGGTATATGCGATCTATCCTATTGGTATCGTAAAAGAGGGCCTAGCCCGGTAGTGCGCCGCACAGGTGGAGCGCTGGCCTCTTAGCGCGCACCGTGGCGCTTGCAGGCTACCGTTTTTCTCCTTCCGCCCAATGTGCGTTGATGCGCGCCAGGTCGTTGGCGGTGGTGCTGACGCGGCTGAGCATCGGGTGCATGGGCGCCTGATGTAGCACGAAAGGCAACTGCCGCAACACCAGCTCCTGGCGCTGCGCTTTGTACAGCACGGCGGCGCGGTCGCCCATGATTTTGAGGCGGCCTACTGTGCGGCCCCGCAAGTCGGCCCGCTCTTTCAATATAGTAGCGCCACTGAAAGATCTCATCCCCGCTTGATCTAAAAGCCACGTGCGAAAGATTGTCACCCTGGTTGCATTGCTAGGTTTATTTGATAGCGGCAGCTATATAATAAATATTGCTGGAAAATGGCATGTCAATATACTTGTGATCGACAATGGGGTGCGAAGTGATTTTCTTGTGAAAGTCGATCGACGCAGCTTCATACTGTCGTGAAGCGGGAGCGGGCTTGGATTAAAATAGGGTCACTCTCAAAAAGTTACAATCGTCTTGCAAGCACGACGATAACTTGGGGCTTTGGCTCAGTCTTGTTTGTCGCCCATTCTATTTTTTCATCCGCCTAGACTGGTATTTTTCGTCATCGATTACTTCAAGATAAATATCTGCGTACCCGGCTCCAATTTGAGGCGAGTCACAATAGAATGTTTCGATTCGTGGTTTTGCTAAACGAAATTTCATAATTGAATGGATTTTTAAAAGTGTTTTCCTTTCGCCGCGACTAAGGAGATGGGCAGCCATGAAGCCGGAAATTAAGGAGCTGAAGCTCGAAAATTTTGGAGAAACCGTTTCTTCGATATTTAGGTCATTAACTGAGAAGGAGTGGAATTTAATAGATACGTGCGCTCAATCTGAATTTTCATTTTGGCAGTTTGAACGATTGCTAAATAGTGCGGCAGATTTACTTGATCGCGCAAATGATGACCGAGCCAGTCTTTTAGGGCTCTTGGCCACCGACTTTGAAATGAGGCTCCAATTTGATTCAGTGAATCTTCATATCGAAAACGAGGAGAGACGGTATAAGATAAGTGGGGATCCAATGCAAGCGCCGATAGCTTACGCAGCCTTGAATGCGGAGCGCAATCGGCTAATTAAACGTGATGCTGACCAAATTATTGCGCAGTTTAAAGCCCAAATCGAAAACTGGCGTCTTTTCGCTGATACGGCTGATCCAGTGCGTAAATGGCAGGGCACGGCAGATCAGGCCGGGGCCACGGCGGCGTTGCAGCAGTTTAAGGTGAGTATTGAAAATAGTGCAAGGGAGGCAGAGGCCGCAATTGAGGAGCTTATGCGAGGGGTGGAGGAGACCAAGCTCGCGCGTGTGCAACACAACGCTCGCAAACATGTTCTGACAAATGGAGATATTCTCGATCCGCGTCATGAGACAGAAATAATAGCGGGGAGGATGATGATGGATTTTAATTCTGCGCTATCCCGCATTTCAGCTGCGCAAAAGGGGCTCAGTCAACTACTCGGCAGAGGTGTGATTCGTCACCGGCTCGGAGCCGCCGACAGTGCTCTTGACTCTGTCGCGATTGCTCAGAATTATGTGCGAGAGTTAATTCATTGGCACGCTCTGAAAACCCAGCATGATCAAAGTTTCACTCATGTAGTCCACCTGCGCGACAGTTGCACTAATGATCAGTGGAATTACTTTATAAACGGCAATGGAAAAATTGAGTTCCTTATAACGCGCAAAGAACTGAATCTTTGGTCATTGCCAAGATTGCGAGGTATAAGCGCGTATTTTGAAGGAAAGCAAACCAGATCAGTCGCGTTGCTGGTGAAAGCGCCTCAACAGGCAACCAGAAGTGACGGAGAGCTGATTGTCCAGGCCGACGTGCCGCCATGTTGGCTCGGACGGGTAAACAATGCCAACAGCAGCAGAGAGCCAGAGTCGAATGGGGCGATTACATTGATGAATGTCTGTCCGATACACGCGGACGGGTACTCGTGGGTGGCCGAAATGCCCAAGCCGATGCTGGCTGAAACGAGGCAGATTGAAAATATTGTCGTAGAGTTCAATTGTGTTGGAGTCCCAATTTCAAAAATTTCTGATTGGGCACCTGAAGCATTTCAGCAACTTGATTCATAGGTGATTTATGGGCAAGAAACCTGAGCCTCGGGCCGAATCGCATAAATCTGAGAGGGATCATCAATCTCACGTCGTACGCGAGTCGCACCAGAGTTTCAAAAAGCAAGGTGATTAGCGCTGATCTTCAGCTAACCGACACCACGCTTCGGTTCGGTTGCCCGTGGCGACAGCAGCGTACAAGAGGCGCGTCAAGATGGTCGACAAATCGAAGCGCCGGTTAAATCGATACTG